>JARGGA010000411.1 GCA_029210805.1 Candidatus Thorarchaeota archaeon | reverse complement strand
GCAAATCGATCAAAAACTATGTTGATGATTGCTGGTCGTCCCGTACTTGATTATATCTTCGAAAGCTTGCGAGAGAACAACATTACAGATGTAGTCGTTGTTGTCGGGCATGGCCGTGAAGAAATCATAAATCACTTTCAACATGGTGGAGATATTGGTTTACAAATCAGGTATGTGATTCAGCACGAACAGAATGGAGTCGAGCATGCTATTCTATCCGCTCGTGATGAGCTTGATCCAGAAGAAGATTTTCTTCTCATTAATGGTGATGTGCTTGTTGAGCCAGATATGGTCAAGCGTGCTTTATACAATCACACAACAATGGACGCAGATGCAACTTTACTGGTGACACTGGTTTCCAATCCCGAGCAATTTGGAACGGTGAAGATTGGGAAAAACGGAATTGTAGAACGCCTTGTAGAGAAAGGTGGACCAAGCAGATACGTCAGCAACTATGCAGTTGCAGGAGTATCAATATTCTCAGGAGCTTTACTCCCAATGCTTGAACACCACAAGACAATGGAACAAACAGTAGAGAATATGATTGCAGAAAAGATGAATGTTACAGCTTCTGTTTGGGAAAAAGAGTGGGCTGAATTCACTTGGCCTTGGGACATATTGAAGGCAAATCGGGTTGTCATGGACCGAATTTTAAAAGGAAAAGGAAGCTTTATCGCTGAATCAGCAGATGTACATAACAGCGCCGTAATTGAAGGCCCTGTACACATAGGTGAAGATGTTGTAATCCGGCCTGGAGCATGTATACGGGGTCCGGTTTGGATTGGCAACCGTGTATTCATTGGGAACAATGCACTTATTCGAGATTATAGCAGTCTCTGTGATGGTGTTCACATCGGCTATGCTGTTGAAGTAAGAAATAGTATGATCTTTGACCGAGTGAATATCGGAAGAATGACTTACATTGCCGATTCTATTATTGGCGCAGATTCCTGTATAGAAGCAGGGGCACAGCTATGGAATTGGCGACCCGGAACGAAGCCATTATTCATTGATGTAGGCGGAACGGAAGTTCAGATTCCTTTCAAGAAATTTGGGGCTATACTAGGCGATGGAGTAATACTTGGAGTCAACGCCTCAATTTACCCCGCTCGTCGCATCGGAGAGGGAAGCTCCATTGCGCCTGGCTGTGTTATTGATCAGGACATTCCACCGCTAAGCGACGTATCAGTGAAGCAGATACTAGAGATCAAAAAGAGAGAAGATATAGGGTCCTGCTAGTATCTAGGTCTTCCATTCTCATTCTCGCCAATAACCATGTCTTCTGATAAGATTTGTACTGATGAATCCTTAACTATAAGTTTGATTTCATCAACGTTCGGTTTTTTATCGAGAGGATACAACTGGCCATCAATTACGATATGGGACGAATTCTCTTTCTCATGGAACGCATAGTCATGCAACAAAGATTCCTTCAACATTCTTCTGGGTGAAACACCAATATCCGCCATTAGGGCATCTAGCTGATTAATCTCGTGATTGGTTAGTGATAATCGAATAGAGTCATAACCCAGATATCTATCACGTCCTTTTTGGATTACGTGATCAGAATACTTGTTTGTGAAGACTCTCTCTATTCCCAAGTACGGTCCCAAACCTCTTGATATCACATCTCTGTCTGTCTGGTGTTCGTTGTGTGAGTCTGCTCCTAAGGCAATATGTGATAGCTCATGAGCTAATAAACCTAGAAGAGCGGGTTCAGGCCATCTTCGAACGCTCCGATTACATCTAATTAGGGTAGGGTTTCCGTGACTCCAAATAACTACTGCATATGCCTGTGTTTTTCCCCATTCAATATTCACATTGTTGTCTTCAATATCGGAATATGCATGCTTTTTCAAGGTATGAACATATTCATCTAGCGTCTTAGAAATCGGATACCTTTGATTCTCCATGGTTATGAATACCTATCTGACTACTTAAGAATAAGCAACCTATGGTCATCTTTTTAAGCCAAACCCTCGACCTTCGCGATGAACTGCGGAACCAGATTCTAGGAGAGTAATTACTATTAGCCGCAAGAAATGGGGAAAATCAGCTGCAAAGAACGAGAAGATCGTTCGTGATGCGATTCCAAAATCAGAAACACTTAGTGAGATTAATCAATATCTAGAGAAATCAAGGTCCGTTACACCTTATGATTTAGCTAATAGATTTGGAATCCGTATGAGTGTGGCTCGAAAAATCCTGAGAGAAAAAGAATCCGCGGGTGTTATTGTCCCTTATATCCGAGAAAGTGGATTTGTGGTGTATTCAACACCAAGTGAAATCGAGAAGCGTAAGGTCAGTGCATCAGTATTGACCAATGAAGTTTTCGATGAAATCGGATCTTCTGTTCCGAGCGCTTCAGTCATTGATGATGATATGGAAGCTGCACTGACAGCTGCCTCATCTGCTGGAACTATCATCAAGCCAAGCAAGCTTGCACGTCAGAGACGAGAATTCGGGGATAAGAAAGAACGAAAGGAAAGGCTTCCTGAGGTAGTCGTTGAGCCCCTAGAAGTAGAAACTCCCCTTTCTATTCCCGAGAAAGAAAAGATCGAGAAGCCTCCGGCTAAGAAGCCTGCAAAGAAGGCAGATAAGAAGTCAGCTGCAAAGAAAGAAGATAAGAAACCTGCAGCCAAGAAGCCAGTTGAAAAGAAGGCAGAAGAGAAACCTGCGGCAGACAAGAAACCAGCTGCAAAGAAACCTGCAGCCAAGAAGCCAGTTGAAAAGAAGGCAGATAAGAAACCAGCAGAAGAGAAGCCAGCTGCAAAGAAACCTACAGCCAAGAAGCCAGCTGCTGAGAAGGCAAAGAAACTTGAAGTATCTGACATTGCAGGAGTTGGTCCTAAAACAGCTGAGGCCCTTAGAGAAGGTGGTTTCAAGACTGTGGCCGCTATTTCCAAGGCTGATCCCGCAAAGATGGCTAAGAAAATCGACGGAGTTTCTGAAGCAAAGGCCAAGCAGTATATCGAATCTGCTAAGCAACTTATAGGATGATGAATATCATCTTTGGGGGGTCTTAGAGGCAAGACCTCCAATTATTCTATTTTGAAAAGATAAAAGCAAAATTAGAAGCAAGAGGCGGCGGTATACACCGCCAAAACCCCAATATTAGTTATTACTTGAGTGCTGCGATCTGACGATCCAAATCCTCAAGTTGAGAATCTAATTCTGCTTCTTTTGTCTTATACTCTTCTTCTGGGATGTAACCTCTCATGTAATCGAAACGTAAATCAGTAAGAGCTGCCTTGAGGCGGTCTTTCTGCTGCAGTAGGAAGTCAAG
>JARGGA010000412.1 GCA_029210805.1 Candidatus Thorarchaeota archaeon | reverse complement strand
CATTAAAGGGAAGTCCAACTTTGTATAGGTTTCTTGCAGCTGTTGGCAACCCTCTCGGTAGCACTGCCCATTACCTTCCGTTTGCCAACCGATTCGCCACGAGCACCAATAACAACGAGGTCCATTTGTGAATCATTGGCATAGGCAATGATTCTATCTGAAGGGAGACCCTCATCAAGAATCAGCTCGACTTTGATGCCGAATTCTTCAGCGGCTTTTTTGTATCCCTCAACCAAGGTATTACCATTTTTAGTATACTTGACCTTGATTTCATTCACATCATCGTCGGTCATCAGTGCTAACTGTTGAACTGAACCAAGTGGAATTACATGCATTATGTGGAGCTCAGAGCCAGTCATCTCGGCAATTTCGAAAGCAACGGTAGCAGCCCGAGCAGATCGCTCGTTTCCATCTACAGCTAACATAATCTTCTTTGAGCGGCAGAAGATGCGACCAGGCTCACAGTACAATATATTATCCATGTTCACTATAGTGAATTTTCTATTAAAAGGAGTTGGCATATGGCCTAAAGATCTCGCGAAATACTGCAAGTGCCAAGATTTAACTTGGAGAAATGTCTGGAAAAGTATGTAATCGCTTATCGGAGGAATCGATTGTAAATTGACAGATATGATAAATTATCATGACAAGCAAAACTATCCGGGACATACTGGAGCAATAGCTGGCATCATAATTGTTTTCGGAGCTTTCATTGCTCTTGGCGTGTACTCATTGAGTTATCTGATGAATCTCTATGGCGCAGCAATAATTGCAGCCTTGCAGGCCCTAGCGATTCCAACATTCTTCCTAGATAATATACTCTACATCGTTGGTTTCTTTTTGGCTATCATCATTATGACGTATGTTGTTGCCATGGGAGCATCGTATCTAGCGAATAGATTATGAGGAACACTCATCTACATTGGAGCAATTTTCATGAACATACTCGCTTGGGGTGGAGTGCTTGCCTTATTCGTGCTATCTGGATTTGATGTTTCATTACTATTGGCATCTTGGCCGGCAATGATTCCAGGCGTCTTTACGCTCTTCATTACAGTGCTATTATTTACTGTCTTCAAAGACAGAGTTCGCAGAGCAGGAGAGATAATCAAGCTAACAGGTCAAGTGTGTCTTGATGAAAAGGGAGTCTTTGTTCCACCATTATTCACAATGATGTTTACGCTGCTAGCCTCAGTGCTATATGCATCGATTATGTTCTTCTTACTCGATGCGCTAGGAATTCCACTTACTGAGTTCCTTGATGGGACAGCTGTAATCACAATCGAGAACGGATGGCCACTTGCGGTAGGAATGGTATTGTATCTCTTTACAACTATATTCTTCTACAATTTCTCCTATGCTACATCATCAGGAATGGTTTACCTCTATATGAGAGGCAAAGATCCAGGGCTTGGGGATGGTATTAAGGGGGCGCTCAATGTTATTGGTGGACTAGCTATTCTTAGTGTCTTGAGTGTAATTATAATGATCATAAGAATAGTCATCCAAGCTATCGGAAGAAAAGCCGGTGGTGCAGGTCGAGTAGCAGCGAATATAGGCAGTGGCATTATGGGAATTGTTTGGTTCTATATCAACTACTTTACAATTCCAGCTATGGTTGCTGAGGAACTTAGTGCAACAAAGGGAATCAAAAGAAGTGCAGGCTTGGTCAGGAAGAACTTCGTTGATGTTATGATCAAGGAAACAGCAGTCCGCTGGGGTTTTGGTGTTCTTGCATTCTTCGTTTTCGTTTCCTTTACAGCAGTTGGAGCACTAATTGGTTGGTTTGTGACATCTGGAGATATTCTTCTAACCATACTGGTGACTGTTCTTTTCATCGTTTTTGCGGCAATACCGATGACATTGATTCTCAGAACATTCGACATTGTATATGTTACATTGCTCTATGTCTTCATCCGCAGGAAAGAGGGTGACATAACTGGAAAGACAGCAATCCCATCAGCTATGAGCTCTGAGCTTGAATCAGCTTATGGTAGAGCAAGGAAGCAACAATAATCGAGTCAGTGGGTGATAGTTAGAGCTATCATCCATTGTTCTTACTTTTTTGAGTGAATAAGAAGAGTCTAAAACAGGTTTGTAAGTAAGGCAAAATAGAGGAATCAGAAATGGAACCAAAGGTTGCTGCAGCTAATGCTCTGGAATCCGTTCTAGAGGCAAGAGCCGGTGAGTCGATTTTGATTATTGCGGATGATGTTCGCAGAGATGTAGCCAATGCATTTGTTGAAGGAGCAGTAAAACTCGGGCTCTGGACACGCATGCTGATTCTGAACACAGAAGAAGAGGTGTTCAGAGTGTCGCCACCAGCCCATCTTGTTGAGATGATCAATGCACCAAATCCTCCTGATATTTACATCAATATTCTAAGGGGTCCAGCCCAAGAAACACCGTTTCGTATATCTATCATTAATCTTGAAACAAGAAAGGGACGGTCTCGATTGGGACACTGCCCGGGAATAACCATGGACATGCTTACTGAGGGAGCACTTTCTCTGACAAAAGAGGAGAATGCCGAAATGCAAAAGAGCGCAAGAACGCTGCTTGCAAACCTACAAGATGGCGAATCGGTTCATGTAACTTCCCCAAGTGGTTCAGACTTCTCATTCAATGTGAAAGGAAGAACATGGTTTTCGGATACATACATAAATTGGAAAGATATGAAGTGGATGAATCTGCCAACTGGAGAGGTATTAGTCGGTCCTGTAGAAACCTCGATGAACGGAAAGCTGGTCTGCGATTTAGCAATTGGTGGAGTTGGCCCCCTCACAAAACCATTCACTGTAAAGGTTGAGAATGGTCGCGTGGTTTCACTAGAATGCAATGACAATAACGCACTACAGATTGTTCAAGAAACTCAGGCTACCGATGAAATGGCAAAACACATTGGCGAATTTGCTTTCGGCCTTAATCCTAAAGCACGAATAGTAGAAGAATTTCTGGAAAGCGAGAAGGTTGGAAAAGCGATTCATGTTGCCTTCGGCAACAATATGGACTATCCAGGAGTTACTGCAAACAACTCTGCCAATCACCAGGACTTCCTAGTAGATAAACCTACAGTCACCATAACATATGGTGATGAACGTCAGAGAGTCGTTATGGAGAATGGAAAATTGACTATCTAGTTGGTCTACATTCAAAGCCATTCAAATGCAGGTTTCCATGTTAAGCTAGAGCCTGAGTAGGGATTTAGATAGATAGTTTGATAGAACTTTGCAAGCTGGTCCTCAGCTTTTGCTTTGAGATATGTAGGCAAAACATAGTCAGTTCG
>JARGGA010000410.1 GCA_029210805.1 Candidatus Thorarchaeota archaeon | reverse complement strand
TCAATGATTTCTGTACTTCAAACCCGAGATTCTGAATCTTCGCACAATCTGCAAGAAGGATTGGGACTTCAGCTGGACGAAATCTTTCAGGATTGAAATCAACTTGAACAGGACCTTTTTCAGTTTCGATAAGCAGACCCTTATCCTCTAAGTTGAATGAAACGGTTCCATCCATGATTTGACGATCCGCAAAAGTTGTGGGGTATGTCAAACCGTATTGTTCGGTCTCCTCCAATTCTGCAGGATTATCCATCTTGACGGAATCATTCAACGTTTTCAGCGATGTTGGTTTTTTATTCGCCATTTCAAGGGATAGTAACAAGTATGCTAGAACGGAGTTGGTGCGTTGCGACCCCTGATTGTACACCTCTCCAAACTTGCCTTTTGTTGCGAGAAGGAGATATCCCTCAACAATGTCACTTACGTGACTCCAGTCTCTGAAAGCTTCTACATTACCCAAAACAATGCTTTCGCGTTCACCATATTGTAGCTGAGCAACTTGGCGTGTTATGATAGATGTTACGAAGTTTTCTCCTCTACCAGCACCCTCATGATTGAATGCTCTACTCACAATTGTTGGGAGTCCGTAAACATGGTAGTAATTGCGTGACATGAAATCACCTGAAACTTTGCTCACAGCGTATGGGGACATTGGGCGAAGGGGATTTTTCTCACTTATAGGTAATTCAGGGATCTTTTCAGGTTCAGGAAAGATAGATCCATACTTCTCTAGAACGCGTCGGTACTGGTTTTCATTAGTGAGCACAAGACCATATTGTTCACTTGATCCAGCAAATACAATCACGGCATCTGAATCAGTTTTTCTTGCCGCTTCGAGTAGATTACAAGTACCGAGGGAATTTATGGTCATAGTATCAACCGGATTTCTGAAGGACTCGGGTACAAAAGATTGTGCAGCCAAATGGAAGACGTAATCAGGTTGAGCCTCTGCGATGACATTGGCCAAACTTGAGATATCTCGTAGATTTCCACTTACTGGTTTGAAGTTTCCCTTAGAATCTTCTGATCGCTTCTCTAGCAATCGGGCAGGCTCTGATTTCCATCTATCAATTCCATATATTGTTGACCCCAATTCCATGAGCCGTGCAGCTAAATATCCTCCAACAAATCCGGAAGCTCCAGTTATTACGACCCGGGCATCTCCAAAATCAACACGCGTTTCCAATATGATTACCTCAGTCACTATTGATAGCAATGGCGTAGCAGTCAACTAGTTATGAATTTGACGTTACATCGAAACCAGGACTGTTTTGTTATTACAATGCAGAACACATGCATCTTATTTCTCTCCGAACCAGAAATAATAATAGAAGATTATGGGGTTGAGTGTTTTCTACTATTGTTGAATTAATTGCAGCTTGAGAAACGTGACTTATCATTTATCTTTGACCGAAAAGGTTCAGGTCATTTTCAGAAATAACTGCAAAGCATATACTACAAAATGCGTGGCCTATAAAATCCCCAGGGCAATCAATCTTCAAATTGCTCATTTGGTGGCATTATCATTTTTCGCATCATTCAGCCCACCTTTTGTAGAGGTCATGAAATTTATCCAGATGCTGATGAATTGGTCTGGGGAGAATCGATTTTACAATTTGGAAATCCATACTAGTCACTTCTCTAGCAAGTAGAAGTAGAAAAACATAGAGGGGTATTGACAATAATACCGCACCAATTAGACCAATCATATTGATAGGGTTCAGAAGCAATACGAGTAATCCAGTTAGTATAGAGGCCAACATGATAACGCCAGAAGACTGAACCGTCGAACGAGCCCAGCTTAAACCTCTCTGTTTCAGTCGGCCCCACGCTGCGAGGAACAGCATCAAAATGTAGATGCATCGGATAATAGCACTGCCAAGTAGACCAAGAATAGAAGTAAGTAGCCAGCACCCTACAATTTCAAAGCCTATAATAGAAATCCCAGAAATAACAAAAAACCTGGTTTCACCCATTGATCGAAGAACAGAATGAAGGGCGTACGTTAGACCCCAAAGCGAGTACGAAATAACAAGAAGTGAAAAGGATAGTGCGGCATAGGGATATAGCCCATATGACGCCCCAAATAGAACAGTAAGTATGGCTTGAGAATTCAATGCCGCTATTAGCGATATAGGTAGCAAAAGAATTAGAACATATCTTGCCAGAGTTGATACCGCATGGCCAAGCGCATTATCTGTATTGTTTCCTTCTTCAGCTTGAAGACGGTATCGAGTTAGCACAGGATACAAAGCTGAAGCAATAGCAAGTGATACAAAGCTCATCATGAAGAGGATGCCCAGAATCACATCATAAACCGCTAATGCAACAAGGTCTGAAAGAATTAGAAGGACTATCCTATCCGTATTCTGAATTGTTACATCTAGAAACTGAAAGAGAAGACTCGGTAGTGCAAAAGCAAGAATAGGTCGTATCTCAAGAGTGGAACTTGTTTTGCCTAGTCCACGTGTTGATGATATCCCGAAAACACAAACTGCTACAATCTCGCTGAGCAACCAGCCTACAGCGACTCCAATAATTCCGAGTCCCATAAAGACCAGAAAAACTGTAGCAGCGAGTCTCGTGATATCAAATATGATTCGGCTTGCTGCCAATCGCTTAACGGAATATCGTCCTAGCAAAAAAGAATCGAGAAAAGTTTCCAAGGCGGAAAAGGGGATGATTATTACAAGGACATCTAGAGTAGTTTGGGTTAAGGTACCAGTTCCAACAATGAGAGGCGAAATGACGATTAAAAGTACAATCAATAGAAATGAGGAAAACATGATTAGCAGGGTGCTCCTCTTAAGGAACCCCTTCACGCGATCCAGACGCCCAGCCTTCTCTTCTGCAGGTATTATTAGAGGCGAAGCATGATTCAATCCGAGAGCTCCGAGAAATTGTGTGAATCCATAGATTATGGACATTAAAGCAATTTGACCGATTTCGGATTGCAAAAGCAGTCTTGCGAGAATCATTATGTTGAGAATTCGGAAAAAACCAGATGCCGCAGATTGTCCTAAGAGAAAAGAAGTTCCCTTTGCCGCCTCTTCTGTATATTCGGACAATTCACTCCACCTGATTGCTTAATAGAGCAGAAGGCGGGTAGGATAAATCAATCTGTCGGATATGCACTATTCAGGAAATGCTTTTGAAGAAGCATTGTGTTATTCCCCTGAGTCCTATGCTCAAAGTAGTGATGATTACCACACTTCCTCCACAAAGAACAGGGGAATCGCCGTATTCTGCTAGTCTGATTGAAGCAATAGCAACGATAAGTGAAACCCGAGTAATT
>JARGGA010000409.1 GCA_029210805.1 Candidatus Thorarchaeota archaeon | reverse complement strand
GGCAGACCTTTCATACCACAAATCTGAACAAAGCGGCAACGTTACCTCTAGAGTTACAACAGACGCCGTTTCCCTAGGAACTGGAGTACAAGTGATAATTAGCTTTTCAAGCCAGATACTGATGATTGTATCTTCATTTCTGCTTCTATGGTTCGCTACACCAGCTCTTGCAATTACATCACTAGTAGTTGTCCCTGGAGTTATATTTATCGCAGCCCTCTTTGGAACGGTAGGACAGCGGATTATGTTGGCCTCTCAAAGAGCTGCTGGAAAAGTGTCTGGACAAATCGCCGAGAATCTGAGCGGTATCCACATCGCTAAGGCATTCAATCGTGAGAAAGAACTTGCAGAAGAAATGCTTGAGCTAAATCAACAATCATACAAACATGGTTTCAGATTCATGATCCTCATGAGCGCCATGCAGCCATTAATGAGGTCAATTGGACAATTCGCTATTGCTGCAGTTCTCTTTGTTGCCGGTTCATTGGCAGTAGGTACACTACCTCTACTTACCACTGGACAAGTATTCCTTGGAGTTATTCTAGTTGGTCGTTTCATGTGGCCGCTCCTAATGGTTGTAATGAGCTTCTCCCAAGTTCAAGCATCAATGGCTGCGATGGACCGAGTATCGGATGTATTGGAGTCAACACCTTCTATTGCGGATACTGAATTGGCAATCTCTTTGGCTGAAGAGAGCGATGGAATCACCTTTGAGGATGTCACTTTCTCATATGTCAATGATACACCAGTTCTCAAGAACGTAGACTTCAATATTGGCGCTGGTGAGATGGTAGCGGTAGTTGGTCATACCGGTGCTGGAAAGAGCACTCTTGCAGCACTCGTCAACCGATTCTATGATCCTGATTCAGGTCGAATCCTAATTGGGACCCAAGACCTTCGCGAAACAACTTTGAATTCTCTCCACGATACAATTTCTCTCATTCCTCAAGAGCCCTATCTATTCGATGATACTATCATTGAAAACATTAGATATGGAAAGCCTGATGCAACTGAAGAGGAAATCATCGAACTCTGTAAGATAATTGGTGCGAACGAATTCATTGAGGTACTTGCAGATGGGTATGAAACTGTCATATTTGAGAGCGGAAAGAACCTAAGCGCTGGACAACGACAGATGATTACAATTGCGCGAACGATGCTTGCGAATCCTAAAATCCTAATTCTGGACGAAGCCACAAGTAGGCTAGATGCTTATAGTGAGTCCTTAGTGCAGGATGCTCAGGAGAAGTTATTCGCTGATAGAACCACAATCGTCATCGCGCACAGGCTCACAACAATTGCTAACGCATCAAGAGTACTCGTCTTTGAACAAGGTGAGCTAATTGAGGAGGGAACACACGAGGAACTTCTCGCATTGAATGGAAAATTCAAAGCTCTCTATGATACGTACTACGCACATCAAGGTTTCGAGGAGATAACAGAAGAAGCTGCTGAAACTGCCAAGGAAGTTGCAAAGGATGATGTAGACGAAGCAACTCCAGCTGGACCTGGAATGATGGGTGGCATGATGGGAATGGGTGGACCACCTGATCCTGCAAAGATGAAGGCCATGATTGAACAGATGTCTCCAGAACAACGTAAACGTATGCTAGCACATGCGGATAAGATTCCACCGGCGCTCAAAGAGCTTCTTGAGAAACTGGAAAAAGGTGAAGCGTCCTAATCGACCTTCGCCATTTCCTCTGATTTGAAAGAAAGCGCTGCACCAAGTAACAGGTATCCTGCTCCAGCAATTATCTGAGATGTGGGATTTAGCAACTCCATTAATTGGAACCCCCATAAAAGAGTCCTGGCAAGAAGCAACAATGTTCCGAGAATTGTCAATAGCATGGGAATAACAAGAAAACCTCCTCTATAATAACGAAGGAGGATTATCATTGAGATTGCAACAATTGTCAGGCCTATTTCTAAAGGAATCGATAATACAAGTCCAAGAGGATATACTTGAGAAGAGATGATTAGGAATCCCCCTTGAACCACTACAAAGAAACTTGTGACCACCAGAACCAGTAGAGGAATTGCATATCTACTCTTTGCAAATTCAAGAACCTGGTTAGTTGAGAGTAAATATTCCATCATACCCTCTGCTACTAGGCCAACTGCAACCAATTGTACTACACCAGCAAGCAAAATGACTTGAGATAACTCTCCGAGCTGATTTAGCACGATACCTGCCACTTCACTTATTGCGAAAATAAGGAGTGAAACCGCCAAATGTGTATTAACCATTAGAAATCTATCATTTCTCATTAGGCCATCCCTAGCAACCATCCAAATGGCTAGGGCAGAAACAACGAATGAAACAAAGACCATTAATATGGATGCAACAGCTGATGGGAGATTATCATCTCCTATGGCATCCACAATAACGAGGATGAAAAAAGAAGCCACTGCCATGAGTATGAATGGCAATGGGGCATTCCTAAGGTGCTTCTTCAATCATCTTCCTCCTGGGATACAGAAACAATTCTCACTGTAATTTGTATATTGTGTTTATGGGTGACCTCTTTACTTTGTGGTCATCAATTCCCATTGCACTTCGTAGGCTGTCCTTGGATAAGTCTTCTCAATATCATCTCTGGATTTCATGATGACCATATTGATTGTTTTCTTCCCTGTTAGTACACCTACTCTCTTTGTTAGAAATTGAATGAGGGCTGTGAATCCATCCGATAAGACAGTTGATGAAATTTTCCCCTTCATAGCGGCGCTAGCGAGAGACCCTCTTATCTCCACATCAATTGAATCTTCTAGATCCACGAAAGCCAACCACGGGTAGGTAGATGCCAGCAACGATTTAGATTTCAGAAAGAGATTGCGGGTCGTTCTCTGTCCTAGAAGTCGGGAACAATTATCTAAAATTCCTTGAAGTACCGCAGAGTGTTGTACAAGAGTTGCTTGGGATGGTGATACACGTTCAACTGCGTCCCTCTCTGCTAGCATACCTATTTCATCAAGAAATCTGCGAAGGTCCTTGGTCTTCACACGCTCTGCTGCTATAGAGAGTGGTATTTCTCCATTCAACTCATTCAATGCTGCACTAGTTTCTGGAGAAACACCTTCTATTGCTCCTCCAGATCTTTCAAGAGATGTGGTTTGATAGATATCCTCTGGTTTCACAGGATTTCGAATCGAGATTGCTTTTACCCATAGCGCCTCTGTTGCTAAATTCATCGCCACTTCAATAGGCATCTCAAGAAATTCTGCGGCATTATTGACGGAGATGGCTTCTGGTAGAAGCTTCAGAAATGATATTACTTCTGGATCCTTTACTA
>JARGGA010000408.1 GCA_029210805.1 Candidatus Thorarchaeota archaeon | reverse complement strand
AGTTGCCCAAACATCATTGATTGCAAATGAGAGATTGGACAATCAGCTTTTAATGGGACGTGAAGATGACTATTATCAGGCAGGATTCTATCAGGTGTCACTCAATCCGGGTCATTGGACAATAGTAGTAGAAACCTTCTTTGACCAAGAAGTGAAGATTACAGTTGCATCAAATAGTAACATGAGCGCCATTATCGCTGAATCAGGTACTGGCTGGGGAAACTATCCAGAGGTTGACTTTGCTCTAGCTTCAACTGAGACCGTCTACATTCTTGTGGAAGAAAATTCACCCTACGGTGATTCTACGGCAATCTACAATATTGGAGTCTACGATGATGCACATCTTGCCACATATATGGCTTCAACTCTCACATTCACAACATCAATTACAGATAACCCGTTTGATTTGTCTAGTTTCTTTGCTGCCTTTATGTACATCTTCATAGCAATTCTCATATTGGTGCCAATTCTATGTGTTATTTGCATAAGTCGAAGAGCCAAATCTCAACTTGAATCATTGCAAGTCATTAAGGCACCGCAGGTGGCTATTCCTCAAAAATACCAAAGCAGAACTGAAGTGGACGATGGCCTTCGAATGGTTCGAATCCCTGTTAAATGTCCTGAGTGCAATGCACCTCTATCACCAGAGTCCATTGATTGGGTTGGCCCACTTGAGGCGAAGTGCAACTATTGCGGATCGACAGTAAGAGCTAAATTTGAAAGAATATGAAAAGCACCATTGATTGACCTAACACACCATCCAATTCCTAGTGGGAACATACTTAATTGTAGGGGTGGGCTTGAAACTTGAGGAGAACATAAGAATGTCAGTTACATGTCCGGATTGTGGAATATCTCATGATGAGTATAGATGCAGCAATTGCGGTGGAATTACTGGTTATAGGGACCTGTGCCCTCATTGCCAGACGAGTGCCATTGACGCAAGATGCAATTCATACAGGCAACAGGCATATCGAGCTACAACGGGGTACAAGAGCGAATCTCAATACATAATGCGAATGTGTGCTATTATCGTCCCAGTTGTGTTGATTGGATTCATTGGACTTCTATGGCTTCTCGGTGTCTTTGATTAGGAAACGAAAGTTGATTGTGGATGAAACAACTTGAGATCGTTAGAGATTTGAAACAGGAAGATTTTCAGAAGAGTGAACTAGACTGGTTGAAAATACACCTCCCAAGTGAATTCAAAAAAGGGATTCCTGAGTCAAGAGTAATTTTCACAACTAACAGAAAGAAGCACTTGACATATATCAGGGTTTCAGAGAAACTAATGAACGGCGTATCATCTCGATTTATGAAAGCAAAATGATTGTGCAAGGTCCTAATGAGATGATTTCCGAAACCGGCACGTTTGTCAAACTCGATCTATTCTACTGGTATATTGAAAATATCAATGACCTATGGGGATTCAAGAAATTGATGGACCCGTTGTTCCACAACGTGTTCTATAGAGCACAAGATTATGATTCAGAGGGCGCAGGATGGAAAGTACTTGTAGAGCATCTCAAGATGGTGACCAAAGGTTGGCGGACGATTAAGAGAACTCTACTGGTTGGATACATGTACTATCTGAATTTATTCCAGGAAACGACAATTATTCCTCTTGAAACAATCAACAGGGGATTGAAAGATAAATCGCTGAAAGGCGTCGGATTGACAGAGGCCAACGCGGGGTCGTTCGGAAAAACCACACACTACGAAATACTTGGAACTTGTTGGAATTGTGGTGATGAAATTGAGGATGAACGAAGTGGCTTGTGCATGGACTGTTTGGATTATTGGGATCGGAAAACACGCTAGAAATTATGTTTTCCGCCAACTGCAGTAATAAGACTAGGATTGGCCAGCTGTCTTTGCGGCTTCCTTTGCCATCTCTACGGGAGGTTTTATTTCGTCTGGAATCGGAGACTTGTATTTTCTCCCAGCAAGGCGTTCCTTAAATTCTTGCTTCACCGATTTCAGAAGCTCAGGTTTTGTAAGAATCTCCAAGCCAGCACCGGCTAAAACCTTTGTAGCGAATATTAAGGACTTGTGACCGATGCCCATTCCGTTGCATGCGACATCCTGCCAAGTATGCCCTTGCACAGCAATAGGAGAGGTTGCAGTATAGAACTCCATTGTCGGGGTCACCCAACTAACATCACCAACGTCAGTTGAACCAGGTATTACCTCTCCTTCATCCCAAGCATCAAGGATTGAGTTATCCATGATTTCCTCAACCAGCTTTTCCCACCCGGGTCGTTTTGATTGGCGAAGGGCTGCTATCTTATCCTTACGAGGAACTGATTTGTCAATCTCCTTTGCAAATTCCATCTCTTCATCTGTATACTTTGGGTTGCCAATCTCGCGCATGTTCGATGTCACTAGAACGCTTAGGGATTTCGAGGGGAGGGTGTTGTAGAGACCTTCAATGAATTCGACCTTGTATTCAGTTCGGGCCATCATATTCGCCCCTTCAGCGATCTTCAAGACCCATGGATAAATCTCATCAACTTGATCTCTCTCTGGGGCTCTTATGTAGTACCATGACCGTGCATAGGGAGGAACAACATTGGGCTGCAGCCCTCCATCTTCGATTACATAGTGAATACGTGCATCTTGTACAATGTGCTCCCGCATGAAGTTGACTCCAATATTCATGAGCTCAACTGCATCTAGTGCACTCTTGCCTCTGTCAGGAGAAGCAGCGGCATGAGATGCCTTACCATAGAAATGGAATTTGGCGGAATTCATTGCCAATGAACTACCGAGTCCGGCTAGATTGTGGTGGTAGGGATGATGACTAAGTGCAGTATCCACTCCATCAAAGAGACCTGCTCGAACCATGAACACTTTGCCGCTATAGGTTTCTTCTGCAGGTGTTCCAAAGAACTTCACTGTGCCTTTGAGATTGCTCTGCTCTATCTCATTTTTCAGAGCTATTGCTGCACCCATACCAGAGGTTCCGTGTATGTTATGTCCACAACCGTGCCCAGGACCATTCTCAATTGTAGGATCTTTGTAAGGAACTGCATTCTGTGAGATTCCTGGAAGGGCATCGTACTCGCCCATAATCCCAATAGTGGGACCTCCGTTCTCGAAAGTGGCAACAAATGCAGTTGGCATATCTGCCACACCTCTATCGACATGGAATCCATTTTCTTCCAGTGTTTTCGCCAGAAGTTCAGAGGATTCGTATTCCACAAGTCCTAGCTCAGCCAGTTCCCAAATCTTATCGCTGATCTCAATGAAATGTTCACTATTATTTTCAATCCATTTCCATGCAGATTCTTTAGA
>JARGGA010000407.1 GCA_029210805.1 Candidatus Thorarchaeota archaeon | reverse complement strand
ATCACTGAAGCTGGCAAGGCTCGATTGAGCAAAGTGAACGGCCGCGGACTCCCCAGAGCCTGATGGTGACTCTTTCACGGAGAGTAAGGACTTCCCTCGTGAAGGCTTCTTCCTTCGGGCTTTCGGATGTGCACGTCGAGCCTTATCCAAGGCTCTAGTCCACAGACCTAGTCCTCTCACATCGTGCAACGACTTTGTGAGCGTGAGCATGCGTGCTGCTATGTTGATACTACCATTCTTGTCGGCATTGGCCTTGTACCCGCATGAGGGGCAATGGAAGTAGTTTTGCTTTGGCCTTTCGCCTTTCGCATCACACTTCCAACACATGATGGAGGTCCACGCTTCAGGGACTGCCCTGAACCGGGCATCCTTCCCATCGACCGTCCACCCCATCTGAGCAAGTCCATGTTTGAGGTTGTCAGTAACACGAGCAAAAGCCCAGCGGTGTATCATGCCCCTGAACTTGGGGCCTCGGTAGTTCCCTTTCTTTGCACGCACGCGTATGTTCTTCAGGCGACCAATGGCTACATAGAGGGTATACTTCTCGGAGAGCTTGGAGATGTAATCAAGAAGTTGGCGGACAAGGACATGGTCATATTCCTTGGCGACATTCTCCCTCTTTGACTTCATTCTACGGATCTTGTTAGCAAGATTGTCATAGGACAATCCATTGTTCTGTTGAGTGTGCATCTCATGTTGCAAGCTAGCGACAAGATCATCGTACTTTCTTATGAGCGCGACCTTCTCCTTCTGAACGAGGTAGTGTGTTTCTCTCGTCTTCTCAGAAGTAAGAAGCGTAGTGCAAGCAGCCTTCTTTATTCCGAGGTCGATGCCAAGAATCGCAACTGGGAGGTTTGATTCGGGACGTTCATCAATCGCGACACGAACTGCTAGGGTAGCCCACCATTTTCGTTCCCTATCAGTAAAGAGCTGTAATGCCTTCACTTCACCCTTACCCAACTGATTGAGATGGAATGGAGATACCTTCAAGGGAATGCTGAATCTCTCAATTCTTTGGTGCTGCAGAAGAAATCATTGTAGAGATTAACCATGATGAGTTGGTCTGTCCATTAGCTCTTGGAGAGGGAGAAGAACACGAAGAGTGTTGGTATATTCAGCTACCATCGGACGCACCCAGGAAACTAAAGAAGCAGATGGGCACGTATATGAAAGGACGTGACCTACATGGATTGCTTTCCCCAAGACGAATCTGGAGTGGCACGCTTTATGAGATTAATATCGCATTCAAGCATAATGTGGGAAGTTCTGAGTGTTTGGTATTTCAAGAAGAGAAATGGATTAGGAAACTGCTTTGGGATTTTGGAGTCAACCTTCCCCAAATCCCTCCAGGATCTTTCTTACGAGCGGATGCAGAAGAATGGATTGTTGATATATCAATTATCGACAACGATGGAGTAACTTGGAATGCGATATCGACACTTGCAGGAAAACGCTTCAGTCATTATTCCAACACATTCCCATTGAATTTCACAAATAATCTAGAAGAGGAATTAGCAAGAATTCTGGATAGTATCACACAGTGTATTGGTGTTACTCCTGAGAAAATCCACCGCTATGGTGATTTAGAAGAGAACCTTGTAAATGAATTGATATCTTGGGGATATGGAGATAGTAGTCCTCCTTGCAAATTATCAGTGGACCATATGAACTCGGAAATTCACTTCGTTGTAAAGCTGAAAGATATCAAAGGAAACCAAGAAGTCGCAAGAGCAAACATCAAAGTTGATAAGATAGCATCCAAAACAAGGGATGAAGAAGAATTCGTTGAAGCGTTGGAAAATGGATGGCTCTCACATTTTGTCATAGTAAACGAAGAAGAGAGCAGAAAGCAACTCTCCGAGGTTCGTGACCAACTGTGTGTCATTGATGAAGATAACAATCAAGATTATGAAAACGGGAATAGTCTGTTGATATTGCGTTTGTACGTGGAAGATACCTGCATAATGTGGAAAGCAATGAATGAACATGAACAAGAGGTAGATGAAGGGGTTCTGTTGGAAGATGCTGGGTTATGGTTCCAAACCGTACCTTTGAATGAGTTTAAGGATCTTCTTAGGATGAATCTGAATAGCATTGACAAAGAAATTGGGAATCTGAATGAATTAGTGAAGAGTGATTTTGTCGATATAATTGGTGAAGTTAAAGAATCTCTCATTTCAAAAATAGCTTGATTCACACAAGCGCATCATAAACAATTTTTGACAATCTCTTATGCTGCCGTTACACCACCCGGGCCATTGGTTTACGTCACGGCGATGGCAAGCACACTAATTTTGACTTATTAGCTTATTGCAACGGGAGTCATTTGTGTCCGAAAAAGCGTTGCTGGGATAAGACGTATTATTAATAATTGCAGGCTATAGTTTCTCGAAGGTAGAGGCGTTAGTGGGACAGCACAATCATATGAGTTGAGGTGAATGTAAAATGTCCTACAAAGGAATCAGAATATTCGTCATTTCATTTCTGTTAGTGACAACTCTTGTGTACCCAGCAAGTGCATGTACAGGATTTGTGATAGAGAAGAATGAACAAATATTGATGGGTCTGAATGAAGATTGGCCATATCATGATAATTTCAGTATTAGAATCTGTGCTGAAGATTACAATGACTACGCGTATGTTGCGTTCTGTAGTACAGAACTTCCTTTCATTGATATCAGGATTGGTCTGAATGATCAGGGATTAGCAATGGACTCGTACACAATTCCTGATGCTCCAATGAATGAAACAGACAAGCCCCTGTTTCCTAGAAATCTTTTTGATATGGTCCTAGGCGAATGCGCAATGGTTGATGAGGCAATCTCACTTTTTGAACGATATCAAGTACGCCAGCTAAGTATGTTCCAACGACAATCATTATGACTCCAATCCTGTTCTGGAACTGAATTACGAAGTTCCATCATGATTCCGAATGCAAGAGCGAAAGAATATCCAAGAGGGAAAATCAAGTCTAGAAGGTGCACTTGAAGCCATACATTGAGTCCCTCTGAACCTAATGCATCAAAAGATTGGAGGATGTCATCGTACGCAGGATAACCTTAGAGCCCTTGCATTACTCCCTATCTTTGCAGCCTTCTTCGACTACTTAGAAAACGCTTTGATTACCTCACAGGCAGTAGCCTATCCTAATCTTTCTGCATTGGTAATATCTGTCGCAAGTGGAGTAACCATTCTGAAGTGGCTTCTACTATATGGGGCGTTTGCAATCGTGTTCATACTCATCCCCCTTGTGATATACAAGAAATTCAAAAACTAAGTACTAGGATGTGCAAATGATGA
>JARGGA010000406.1 GCA_029210805.1 Candidatus Thorarchaeota archaeon | reverse complement strand
GTTAGTCATTCCAGCCGCAATTTCGTAAGTTAGAGTTCCACTTCTGGACATTAGACCAACATCGCCATGTGAGAACACATGACCAGGCATGATACCCAGCTTCTGTTTTGCTCCCGGAGTGATGATTCCAGGAGTATTTGGTCCGATTACGGTGATTCCCTTTCTCTTTGCAGCATGAATTACTCTGATTTCATCCTGTACTGGAACGTGTTCAGTAATCAGTACAACAGGATTAAGATTTGCGGCAATTGCTTCAAGAGCTGCATCACCTGCAAAAGGCGCCGGCACAAAAATCACAGATGCTGTTGCATCTTCCGCATCCTTGGCATTTCTCACACTATCATAAACAGGAATTCCATGAACCGCTTCTCCGCTTTTTCCTGGAGTTACACCAGCTACAATTTTGGTTCCGTACTCCAGCATTGCTCCAGAATGGAATGTTCCCTGTCCACCTGTGATGCCTTGAATGAGAACGCGAGTGTTCTTATCAACCAATACTGCCATCTATTTACCCTCCTTGACTAGTTCAACCACTTTAGATGCTGCATCCTCCATGGTCGTCAGGAATGGAATTCCCTCTCTGGCCAGGATCTCCTGTCCTTCTTTCTCGTTTGTTCCAACCATTCGAATAACCATTGGCACTTTGATTCCCTTGTCATCTCTCGCAGCAACGATTCCATTGGCAACATCATCGCATCGAGTGATTCCACCCATAATATTCACAAGAATGGCCTTCACCTTGTCATACATGAGGGCAATTTCAATACCATTTTCTACTCGCTCTTTGTCTGAACCACCCCCCAGATCAAGGAAAGTGCTGGCCTTCCCACCGAATAGTTCTACTGCATCAAGAGTAGCCATCGTGAGTCCCGCTCCATTGCATATGCAAGCGATGTTCCCATCAAGTTCAACATAAGCCATACCCTGTTCAGTAGCCATTCGTTCTCGCTCGTTCATTTCCAAAGGCTCTCGTTTGATTCTCTCAATGACGTCTTTGTGTCTGTAGAGCGAATTATCATCAATATTCAGTCGAGCATCAGCAGCTAGAAAACGGCCATCTTTTGTGAGAATTAGTGGGTTAATCTCTGACAGTTCCACATCATACTTGCTGACTATATTCCAAAGCTTTGTGAAAAATCCGCTGAGTTTGTTAATGTCCTTTCCCTTGAAACCCATGTCAATTGCCATGTCTCTAGCCTCATATGATTGAAAACCTAGACTTGGATCAACGTGTCGTTTGATGATTTTTTCTGGGCTCTCTTCTGCCAGTTCCTCAATTGACATACCTCCTGCTCCGCTTCCTATCATGACATATTTTCGTTCGTTCCTATCGACAGTTACTCCAACATAGATTTCTTGTTCAATGTCTAGCTTCTCTTCAATAAGAACAGCTTCAACGGGTAAGTCGTTAATTCTCATCGCTAGAATTTCTTCAGCATATTTCTCAGCCTCTTCAGGGGTATCAGCAAATTTTACTCCACCTGCTTTGCCGCGTTTCCCTGCGAGTACTTGAGCCTTTACAACCACTGGTTTTCCGACCTCTTCAGCCCTTTTTCTTGCTTCTGCAGGAGTTCTTGCAACGCCTCCAGGAGGAGTGGGCATTCCGAAGGCACGGAAGATCTCTTTTGCTTCGTGCTCGAACAGCTTCATCTATTCATTCCTTCTCATTGAGGGGGAATTGATGGCTTAGCCCCCTGTCTCGAGGCGCCATCCGTGGCAACTGCGTAAAAAGGTTAACTGAAGCCCTCTAAGAGATAGCGAAGTCGCTTCTCCATGTAATCTGCTTCTTTCTTCAGAGGTTTCCTGGAACTTCCAGCTAGTCCTGCAAGAATAGTATTTAGGTATTGTAAGTCCTCAAGACAGTTCTCAATTACCCCGGGAGTATCCTCTTTGCAGAATTCTATAGCTCCCTTGACCCCCGGCTCAGTTGCTTTAATAACACGCATCCAAACTTCTCTGGGAACTGCTGTACGTGCGACTGCTACATCAAGTAAAATGGGCCTCAATCCAGAATCTTTCTTCCCAATTGCTTTCATCACTCTTCTTGCATCCCCAACTGGTACACCAAGCATCGTTACGGTTCTTCCTGTATCTGTACACTCTATCTTCTTGTCTTTCTTAAAGATAAAATCCCCTTTTACAAGATCATCGAGAATTTCGAGGCCCAGAAGTGACTGGTCAATCACTGCTGAAGCGTACTGGGAAACTCCTTCTTTCTCTATTGTATAGTTCATGAATTTCACGAGATGCTTGCACAGCCGATGTTTTCTAATTCCTTGATATTTCCATGATTCACAGGTACATGATACTCCTTCCTGCGCCCTTAGAACAACATGGTGCCATAGGTCTCTTGATGCGCTATGAATCAATCCTTCCACCTTTTGAGGTGTGACTGATACAAGTTTGACACTAGAATCAGATATTTCTCCAGCTCTTGATATTATTGACTTGGTAGCTCTCATTGATATCAGATTCTTGGTTTGTGCCTCCGGAATCTCATCTTCAGATCCCCCTTCCATGGATTTACTTGCTGCCCAAAACGTTCTGCTCAATACAGAGAATGGGTCTTCACCGCTGTTTTTAGAGGAACATATCTCCCCTAAAACCAAATCTTGAATATTCTCAGGGTCGTCCATACAGCTATCCACTTCACCCAGCCCTGGCGTGATGGAGCTATCTTCTTCTCGTACGAAGTATTTTGAAATCACTCGTTGGCGTTCGTCTTCGTTTCCTACTACAACAATGCCGAATGCTCGGTTGTCTATACCCGTTCTGCCAACAGATCGCAATACATCTGAAAGTTCCCATTCAGATAGGAGAGAGAGATGTGATTCAGTTTCTCCTTCCTTCTTTTCGTCTTCCATGTAAACTCCCATAACAAATGTAGTTGATCCCCTAAATCCCGTTGGTATAGCAAATCTAGTTGGTAGCACAAGCACAGGCAGAAGACCATCCTCCCATGCATTGGACATAAGCCTCCTTTGTGATTTTGATACACCGCTATGAAAGAACGCTACGCCCTTAGGAAGCAGTAGTCCTAGAAGGACACTCGTTTCACATTCGGGATATTGTCTTCTCACTGATTTGGCTAATTCTATTAGTTCATCATGATGCCCCAATGTGAAATTAAAATTGAGCTTGGATGATTCCTTATCCTTTCTTACACCTGCAAGTATAACAGCAATATCTTCTGACTCCTTTTCGTTGGCACAGAGAATCAATACTTGGCCTTTCTTGGTTTGAGCATACTTTGTCAAATCTGCTAATGATTCATACACATTCTCAAACGCTCGTACGCCAAAGAT
>JARGGA010000405.1 GCA_029210805.1 Candidatus Thorarchaeota archaeon | reverse complement strand
ACCTCCAGAGGTTGAAGAGTGAATTCCGGATTCCCTTTAGGTACTGTGATGAGGAGGGAAACACATCAGAAGAGGCCAATCCAAACGGTGCCATTTTCAATATAGCAGGAGTAATTAATGAAAAAGGAAATGTACTTGGGATGATGCCACATCCAGAGCGAGCTTCTCGGTCCGTTCTTGGTTCTGTAGATGGCTTGGGTATTTTGGAAAATTTCGTCAGGGCAACAAAGGAGGCATAAGAAGATGCTTACTAATGATGAAATCGCGCACGCGACTGCAACCTTAGGCAGAAATCCCACACAGACTGAATTGGCAATGCTGGATGTTCTTTGGTCCGAACACTGCAGCTATAAGAGCAGCAAACGCTGGTTCCATCTTTTCAAAACAGAGGGCAAGAGGGTTCACCTTGGAATTGGCGAAGGAGCCGGACTTGTAGATATTGGAGACGGATATTTGGTAGGTGTGGCAATGGAGTCCCACAATCATCCAAGTCAAATTGACCCTTATAATGGAGCAGCTACGGGCGTTGGTGGTATCATACGGGACGTGATTTCACAAGGGTGCAAGGCAGTGGGACTCATGAATTGTCTGAGGTTTGGACTTCCTAGCAAACCCAGAAATGCGTACCTTCTCGAACATGTTGTGAGAGGAATCTCAGAATACGGAAATAGTGTCGGTATTCCAATGGTCGGAGGAGAGCTTGAATTTGATGAATCCTATGACGAGAATTGTCTTGTCAATGTGGTATGTGTTGGAGTCATTAAGCCTGAATATGTAGTAAGGAGTCAGGCTCGAACTCCAGGATATCATCTTGTAATGTTCGGGTCAACAACAGGAAGAGATGGCATCGCAGGAGTAAGTTTTGCGTCGGAAACATTTTCAGATGAAGAAGATGAGAATAGAGCTGCAGTACAAATTGGCGATCCGCTAGCAAAGAAAGTATTGATTGATACTCTAACAGACCTCATCAAAGAGAAAATCATTGACGGCCTTCAGGACTTCGGTGGTGGCGGTATGACTTCAGCTGCAGGAGAGCTTGCGTCACAAGGAGGTACAGGTGTCAGGATAGAAGTAACATCTGTACCGCTTCGTGAAGCAGACATAAAATCTCACGAAATCATTGTATCTGAGTCACAAGAAAGAATGCTTGCCATAGTATCTCCAGAGAATCTTGAAAGGGTCATTGAGATATTGGAATCGTATGAGTCACCATACGCAGTAATTGGAGAGGTTACTGATGATAAGCATTTTACAGTGACAGAAAATGGCGAAGAGAAGGCAAGACTGCCAATCTCATTACTAGTAGGTGGTTTTCCAGAACCCGAGAGATCTGTAGGCGTTCTTCCAACAAGAAGTCCAGGAATAGGTTGGTTTAAGGAGCCTGAGGATTTGTCACAGACCATTTTAGATTTACTTGGCTCTCTTAACATATGTGACAGGTCATGGGTATATCGTCAGTATGACCAGCATGTCCAGTCCAACACTGTTGTTGATATTGGGGAAAATGCAGGAGTGCTTGAGTTCCCTCTAGGTAAGAAATTGGCGTTCACAAGCGACTGCAATTCAATTTGGTGCGAACTAGATCCATTGCAAGGAACAGCAAATTCAGCGGCGGAATCATTGAGGAATTTGGTATCAATGGGAGCACACCCAATTTTCATAGCAGATTGCTTGAACTTCGGCAATCCTGAGAGACCCGATTCCTACGCCCAATTTGTTGAATCTGCTCGAGGATTGGGACAGTTCTCCCATGATTTCGATGTACCAATTATTGGCGGCAACGTGTCCCTTTACAACGAGGCTGAGGCTGATGGTATTACTCACAGAATCAATCCCACACCACAGATAATGATTGCAGGTATGCTAAATGATGGAATGAATCCAGTACGCAGAACCCTCATCACGCCATGGGCGAATCTATTTCTTATTGGGGAAACACATTCAGAATTGAATGGGACTGAATTTCAAAAGCTAATGATTGGAGAAGCCAAGGGACTTCCACCAAGATATCGTCCAGAGCTAGAGAAAAGGGCAATGGAAGCAGTTCTTGAATCTCACACGAAGGGGCTTATCCGTTCGTGTAACAATGTTGGGAGAGGGGGACTCGCTATAGCTTTGATGAAGATGGTTCTGGATGGGCAATATGGCTTCAAGCTAGACCTTACTGGTGCTCCTGGAAATGCAGTCAGTCTGGTAGAGAAGCTCTTCTCGGAATCATCTGGACGATATATTGCAGAGGTATCAGAAACCAATCAGCCAGAGTTTAGAGTAATTATGGAAAAGCATGGCGTTGATATTTGCGAGATTGGGTTGACAGTAGGAGACCCTGTGGCAAACTTTGGCAAGTTTTCCATTCCGATAGATGAGGCACGTAATGTATTTCGAAATGGATTGAGAAAGTTCATGGAGTAGTGAAACCAATGGTAGATGTTCTTGTAGTATCAGGGAGCAATAGTGACCAAAAAATTATTGATAAGACAACTAGCACACTCGAGGAGATAGGAATCTCCTATTCGGTTGAGATTGCATCAGCACATCGAGAACCAGATAGAGTGAAGGAATTAGTTGAATCTACTGAGGCAAAAGTAATCATTGCTATTGCAGGTCTTGCAGCGGCTCTTCCCGGCGTTGTGGCTTCTTTCACAAAAAGGCCGGTTATTGGTGTACCAGTATCTGCTGCGTTGAATGGATTGGATGCCCTACTTTCTATTGTCCAAATGCCAAAGGGTGTACCAGTAGCTACTGTTGGAATTGACAATGGTCAAAATGCGGCATATCTTGCAGCACGAATTTTGAATGTAGACTACACTTCAGAAAAGGTACCCCCAAGAACGTATGCGGAATCTGGAGTTGATGAGGATCTTGTTGCAACTGGGCTGAAGGTCCTTGGAAAATATGTCAAAGAGTCTTTCAGATTTGGTGAGGTCACGCAGGATTATGGACACTATGCGAATACTGTAAAAATCAGTGACGAGGTGTGTATCGCATTATCTACTGATGGGGTAGGCAGTAAAGTGCTCATCGCCGAGATGGCTGGGCGATATAACACAATTGGAATTGATTGTGTTGCAATGAATGTCAACGATCTTATCTGCATTGGAGCTATGCCCGTTGGTTTTGTTGATTATTTGGCTTCTGAGTGTCCCCTATCAAGCGAAATAATGGAGGAGATAGGAAAGGGTTTGCTCCAAGGATGCAAGGAATCAGGGATCCCAATACTAGGTGGAGAAACAGCAATCCTACCAGATATGATTAGAGGTGTTCAAGGCCCTGGTTTGGATCTTGCAGGGACAGCAGTAGGAATCGCCAATCCAAATAACCTAATTGATGGCAGAAGTATCGAAGC
>JARGGA010000404.1 GCA_029210805.1 Candidatus Thorarchaeota archaeon | reverse complement strand
GGATTAGCTCCTGTGCCCATGGCTCCGTCAGCTAGGTCAGTAGCGGCCGACCAAGTTGAGTTGTCAGTATCTGCCCAGTAGACAAAGATGTCACAGTCACCGTTAGTGAAACTAACAGAGATTCTAACAGCATCGCCCGCACTGATGTTAGGTATGTATTCCCAATCGAATTCATCAAGGTGCAGTGGACCGCCAGCGAATGGGTCGTATGCGCCATCAGGAATCATGAGTGTACCACTTTTCTGTACAAGAGATCCGTAGAGAATCTTCAGTTCGAGTGTGGTAATACCATAATCAGGCATGTTCGTCAAGGGTGCGTCAGTCCATGTCGCGTTCATTACGACGTGATCACCTTCTGCAACTCCGCCAGTTGTAATGGAGGTCCTTGCAGGGGCATCTCGTGAGTACCAATTGAATGCGAGTGTAGGTGCTGGAAGTTCTTCCCAAGCCATAACAATCAAGGTAAAGTTGCATGGCAACTCATGCCAGAGATCGTGTGCATAGACAAAGACGTAGAAGTCTGTGCCGCCGTCCATATCTGCAATAACTGATGCGGAAGAGTAGCTTAACTTGTTTGCATCGTATGATATAGCCAGAGATTCACCATAGACATCCGAAATGGAAATGTCGAAGTAGGTTTCATCCTCAGTCCAATCAATCTTTGCACCTAGGTACATAGCTGAACTGTTGCTTACATGGATGTGGAATACCTTGTGGTCTCCAGAGCCATCTCCATAGTAGGAGTCTTCCATTGACAATGCAGAACCGTGCTCATAGGGTGTCAGGACATCGCCGTAACCATCGGCTACAATGTGTTCTTCACCTTTTGAAGTGTCTACATCGTAACTGACAAAGTAGGTGTATGGGATTCTGTGGTCAGTATCTGCAAGTAGGTAGCCCTGGTGTACACCAGGTTCTGCACCTGCAGGTACAGTCAGGTTAGCCCAAAGGCCTCCATCGGTGTTATCAGCAACAAGAATCTCACCGTTGTCTCCACCAAGTCCCCAGACAATGATTGTGACGTTTAGATCATTACCATCGCCTTCTTCTACAGTCGGCCATCCCCAGACTCCTTCATCGTGAACCATCACAATGAGTCCTTCGTCGCCGTTCTCGAGATTACTTATCGCAGTTGGATGATGAATGTCAATCTTGATATCATGGCCATCGCCACCGAATGCGTATCTTGTAAGCTCGTCTCCAGCTTCCGTGGAAGTGTTGTAGTAGTCAGGTACACCATTATTTGTGGAATCATCCCAGTCAAACACGAATGCCCAAAGGTCACCGCTATTGACGTCATCAGAACTGGCACCAATCAGAATTGTTGCGTATGTAGCTGATGTGAAGGTTCCATAATCTCCGCCCATTACATTGGAGAGATCATAGTAACCGCCCCTGATTATATCATGACCCATTGAAACGGTTTCGTTGTAGGTGTATGTATTCCATACGTAGTTGTAGACATATTGAGCCTCGAAATCCTGTGAAGTCCAATTGAAGTCAGGCTCATGTATAGCAGTTCCATTGGCTAACTCTCCATCCATGGTGACATTAACGAGATCACCAGGTGAAACAATACCGTAGTAGAGACTACCATCCGCAAAGGTTGTTGGATAGTCAAGGCTGTCATTGTTCATGAGAGCATCGCCCTTGTATGGGGTCATCCACTTAGCCCAAGCATCAGCAACTACGTCTGCATAGATTCCACCAGTGTTAGAGAACACTACTTCGGAGCCAACGCCTTCTATCCACTCTACTGCAGCTTTGATATCAACTCGTCCAAAGCCCTGAGTCAAGGCATCTAGACCTAGATCCATAGCTGTGTTTTGGAGAATTACCTTAATCTCATCTGGTCTGAGAGTCCTAGAATTATTAGTTGCGGCTTCCACCAATATAGCAATTGCACCAGCGACATGTGGACATGCCATGCTAGTACCTGCATAGATTGCGCTTGGCCATGATGCACCACCGAGGTAGTTCAACATGTATTCTTCTCCTGGCTGAAGTCCGTAGACATTCCTACCAGGTGCTACAATATCAGGCTTTGGATAACCTGTAAGAGTAGGACCACGTGAGCCAGACTCGAAAATCTGGTCATAACCCTGTCCTGGACCATAGGAATCCTGGAAAGTGTGATAGCTTGTAGAGCCACCAACTGTCAGAATCTGTGGTGCATTTGGAGGGCTAGCAGTACCATATGAAGGTCCTGAGTTGCCTGCTGAAAATGCAAACAGCATACCAGGATAGTCGTGTCCATCTACTGAATCAAAGAATCCAGGTGTGGATATTGCAGTGTACATTAGTGCGTACAATGGTTGAAGCTCGTTGTTCATGATATCAGTTCCAACCCAGCCCCACGAGTTACTTGAAACTGCGCAGCTGTGGTTGCTCATCGGATTCCACTCAAAGTATCCGGATGTGTAATTGAGATCAAATCCAGCCTCCCAAAGGGATGCGCCGAAGAATGAACCACCACCTAGAGCGGGAACCGCAATGATTGTACTTGCATTCGCGACACCGTAGATTCTCTCCATTGTTCCGTTCAAACCAATTGGATACTCAAGTACTCCGCGGCTAGCAATTTGGCCAGCAACGAATGTTCCGTGGGCGTCTGTGTCATAGACAAGAGCAGCGGTTCGGCCACCAAGACCGATACCATCGACAATACCTGTACCAAAGATTCCATCCCAACCGTGTGCCAAAGCACCTAGACCGAAGTCATCTACATCGTCACCGGTGTAGTCGAATGAGAGAACCATGTGATCTCTGTTGCCGAGGTTATAGTCAATGTCTGGTGAGTACCAGTAACCAGCTTCGTAGTCGTCAACAAAGCTCCAGTCACCTAGTTCTGTAAAGTAGTCCCAAGAGTCTGTTTCATTGAAGTCGAATTCTCCGTGTTTAATGTTCAAGTTCCAGAATTGAGTATGGGCATTTGTGGTGTTCCAGTCAACAACAATGTGTGTTGCGTTCAGACCAAGAACTGGGGCAAACACCTTCACATAAGGAGTCCATCTCTGCTGGAATATGTAACCGGCAGTGTAGTATGGAATTGTTGTGTTGTGTCTGGAAGTTGTATTGTCCATAATTTTTACTGTGCTTCCTCCACTTGCAACTGCAGGTGCAGGAATCTCAATATCTTGCCTCATAACATCGTAGTAGAATTCAGTCATGTTACGGTAGTTTGGATAGGTCTGAACACCATCATCATCTTCCCACCAGCCGGAGAGATAAGCGTCATAGAACCAGTCAAGATGAGATAAACCACCCTGATTGTTACAATATGGATCCCATGTTGTACCATTAATATAGTACTTGCCACCACTCTCATAGCTTAGGAGGTTCCAGCTGGA
>JARGGA010000403.1 GCA_029210805.1 Candidatus Thorarchaeota archaeon | reverse complement strand
GTCGTCTTCTCTCGATGAGTTGGGTCTCTACCTTTCCAAGATTGGTCTCGCTTTCTGCTAGCTTCTTGAGTGCTCGTTCTTTCTGTTCGTCATACGCTGAGATACCTGCAATCTCTTCTATGAGCTTGCGTCGGTCAATTGGACTTACCTTGACCATCTGAGCAATCTCGCCCTGTAACACCAAGTTATACCCGTTAGGATCAACACCTATTCCACCAAGCAGCTCAAGTACAGCCGTTCGTGTCACTATCTTCCCATTGACTCGGCATGTAGACTTACCACTATCATCCAGTTCTCTCTCAACAACCACCTTATCCGCATCGACCTGCAATTTTCTATCTTTGTTGTTGAAATGCAGCTCTACTATTGCAGCGGTGGCTTTTGGTGGCATATCTGGTTTTGGAGGGGAATATAGAAGATCTGAGAAGACATTTGCTCTGAGCGTTTTTGCGCTGAGCTGACCAAGAACAAAAAGAACTGCATCGATGACATTTGATTTGCCTGATCCATTAGGTCCAACGATACACGTGAATCCAGGATTCATTCTAATGGTAACGCTGTCTCGGCCGAACGATTTGAAGCCCTTGCAAACTAGCTTCTGTATATGGACCAAGATACATTCCCTTCAAAGTAATTTATGCTAAATGGCATATGGCGTGTCTATCATACCCGGAAGATATACACTGCTTTATACGGTTGGTATGACTAGGGTAATACCCCTGGCATATCCGGGTATACCTCTCAGGTATTCGAAATATCATTTGAAGCCTAAAAAAGGGTTTAGCATGTGCCTATTTCATATAGGAAACCATAGAAACAAGGGCCCGCTTTAGCGCCCTTCCGAATAATCTCATCTATTCATTACACTCGCATCCGCAATAGAAGCACGAACTCAGGAGTATACTGATAGAGACTTTTCAGTTCTCATCTGTAGTAGATATTGAATCGAGCCTTGTTTTAAGAATGGGATGCGATATTAAAAATTCAAGTCGTTTGGGGATGTTGGCATAGACAATGTTATGCTCTACCAATTTTTTTAGTGCGGAAGCTATAGATTCCGCTCCTACTAATGATGCTGCATACAAGTCCGCCTTTGATTCCCATCTTCTTGTAATCCAAGGAATAAACAATGTGGGATATCCCAAAACCAGAAACCCTACAAATAACAAAAATAACATCTTTTGGGATTCTACCCAAGTAGAACCGAGGTCAAAAGATAGGAAGACAAAAAGGAAGTTCGTTAGAAATAAGGGAGGGATTATAGATACTATCAATAGTTTTGGAAAATGTCTATAATATACATGGCCAAGTTCATGTGCAGCAACCGCAGCTAATTCCTTCTCGTCCAGCACATTTTCCAGTTCATCAGACAATGCTATGATCGAATTATTGCCGGTTCCCCACTGGAATGCATTGAATTTTCTTAATCCGGGATAATCAAGAAATCCTATTGAGCGCACTTTGGTTTTTGATTTATCAAGAAGGTCCCAAATAAGGGGATGTCTATCAGATCTCATACTGCGAAAACCTCTAGGTAGACGCGATGCGGTTCTAAGCGAAAACATCATGATAATCAAGAAGGAAATTATCAATCCATTAATCAACAGTAAAAGCATGATCGAGGTAATTTCTATCATGCGTAACAGAATCGTAAGTACAATCATTATCAGAAGTACAACATCACTGAAGATCACTTTAGGAAGTGTATCTCTCAGATAATCGGTAAAGCTTGCATCTACAGATAGCCACTTCACCTCTAAACCGTATCTCAGTTTCTGGACTCCTATCTGAATGATAACAAGAGAAATCAGGGTAAACATTGGAGTTAGATATCCGAACGAGGGAGGTTGAATAATCCAAACAATCGTAAGTGGAATCAAGATAGCACCACTCGCAATGGAAATACCTGAAAGAACCACCATCCTAGAGGCGATTTTCCGAGAACGATTTTCCGGAACAGACACGCCTTCTTTCATTTCAGCCCCCTCATTGGAATATCTGAATTGTTGAGCAAGAATAATTAGCTCTCTCCTAGAACTCACTAGAATCAGATAATTGCTTTTGCATTTTCAGAAGAAACCTAAACAGTATGTCGAGGAAGTCCTAGTAAAGCTAATCGTTTAATAGAATGAGAACCTCGCCCAGTCCTCTGGACATACCCTACATCCTTCCTGAAGAATGTTAACTCGTATTAAACAGCCAAGTAGGTCGCTGTCTTGGCTATGATATCATTGAAACAAGGGCGCGCTTAAGCGCCATTCTGATCAGACCCATCTGTTCCCGCGCACTCTGGCCAGCAATACCTGCCAATACTAGCTTGACATCACCCAGAATGACAACGTAGCCATCGTCCGCTGCAATACTTACTTCTTTGAGACCCCCCTTGTCAATGCCTGCTGTAAGCGAGGAGGAGTTAGCTGAGATTTTCACGACAAGCTTGGAAACAACATCGTGACTGACACCATCTGAGAGAGTGTGACCAAAAATCACGTCACCTTTCGAGTCACAGACAATCATTCCCTGAATGTCCGCATTGTTTGCCATTGTTTCACTGACAATCTCTTGGATCTTTGCTTTGTCCACCATTTCATTTCACCAACAAGGGTCTACACTTCTGATTAGCCATGTCTGGTTTAAATGTTGTTCCGTCACCCGAAACTTGGAAAATCCTAGACATTGCAGTCTATGATTGATGTTCGGTTCTTGTTTCATCGAGGTTCGCTCATCACAATTCCCGAAGGATCAGTGAGAAGTCTTACATCCTCTCCGCAGGCATTTTGAGTCTCCGGCAAACTGACGGTGACTAGATTCAATGCGGCGTTCAAATCTCGGTCCATCTGTATGCCACACTTATCACATTGATACTCCCTCTCGGAGAGGGATAGGTCCTTCTTCTTATGTCCACAGTTCGAGCATGTCTTTGAAGAAGGAAATGTCCGAGGTGCAATGATAAGTTGAGAACCATACCATTCACACTTGTACTCAAGTTGTCTTCTAAACTCGTAAAAACCTACATCAGCGATTGCCCTTGCTAACCCATGGTTCTTCATCATTCCATACACTCCTAGGTTCTCGATTACTATTTTGCTGTGGTTCTTGGCAAGATAGGTTGTCACCTTGTGTAGAGTATCCTGTCGAATGTTGAAGGTCCGCAGATACATCTTGGCTAGCCGAAGTCGTGCTTTCTCACGGTTCCTACTTCCCCTCTTCTTTCGTGACAGGCTCTTTGATAGTTGTTTAAGTTTCTTGAGTCGTCTTCCTAGGGCTCGCGGGTTTGCAAAGGTCGTTCCATCCGAAAGGGTTGCCAACAGCTGCAAGAAACCTATACAAAGTTGGACTTCCCTTTAATG
>JARGGA010000402.1 GCA_029210805.1 Candidatus Thorarchaeota archaeon | reverse complement strand
AGTCAAGAGCAAAAGAATGGGTGCAAAAAATAATGTTTCTTTGACAACGAAGGTGCCTATATACATCAACAATATGTCTGCAAGAGATTTTACGAATATATATGGATACAAAACTGAAACGGGTAAAGGCCTTCATTGCACATTAAAAACTCAGAAGCGAAACTCCAGAGGTTGGCAATTAATTGTGAAGAAAAGTCAGCTTGATATTGATTACGAGGGGTCAATTCTAGGTAGCATTTCTCTAACAGAAGTTAAACGCCAATTTGAGAATAAGATGAATCAAATGGTCTTTGTTATTGCAGAATCAGAAATGAGAGGGAAATGGGAGTTTTTTGATTTTCAAGAGGCGTATCTCTATACTGACATTGCGGTGAACCAAATCAAAAAGCTGCTTAAAACTGACGAACTTGTGTTTGAATTCAGAATGAGATGGAAGAACGGTGAATTCAAGGATTATGGTCCAGCCTATAGAATTTCAGAGGATAACATTTACAAATTGTATTTACACAACCTGAGAATAATGTAAAAGTCATTTTGCAAGTATTACAATATGCTCATTGTGCATTGTATCAGCTTTGAATCCCTCAACATTCTCAGGTGCATTTTGCCAAGGCATTCGTTTAGTTGGTATATTACGTGGAAAAGTAGTAACATGTTTGAAGCCAAGAGCTACTCCCAACTCAGCTGTTATCTTATCAGTAGGAATCCTAACACGGGCCATTAGCCGATTCCCAATGACTATTCCTGCATGTCCTCCAGATTTTAGTTTCTTATACATTGCCTCAATGGACTCATTGTAATCGTAGAAGAAATTAAAGAATTGTTTGGCTCGTTTTGGACTGTTATCATGTACTTTCCAATAGGTGCTTCTAATACTATCACTATCAAGAGCGGTTTCATCAAATTCTCGCGGGGATTTACCTCCAAGACCTCGCCTATCAACAGTCTTAACTGCCTCATGGTCTAGACTTATCCAATGGGCAGGATACCTTGAAAATTGACCATAAGCAACGGTGGTTCCGTGGTCACCGTATGGAGGGGAGGTAACAACCAAGTCTATTGAATTATTGTTGATTGGTGCAGTTCTATTATCGGAGTAAATCACCTTTGATTTAATATAATTCTCGGGAAGGGCATTTTGAAAAGATTGCATCAGGGGTATGCATCTTCGAATGTTATCCCCGAACACTTGGTAAACATCAGGCTTGAACGTCTTCTGCTCTTCTTCTTTCATCCGGACGACTTTGAATTCCCGTTTCTTCAAGTTAGAGGTTTCTCTTGCTGTGTGCGCAAGGCATAATCTGAAGAAATCGCGTACAGAGTCTTCAATGATCGAACTAATTGCTTTCTTTATGATTGCCAAATCATGTTGCACATATTTCTTGTACCAAAGGTCTACATTGTGCATCTTTGGAATCTCAAGAGATCCATGGGATTCCGTCCTTGTCGTGGAAATTTTCTTACTTAGTATTTCATGCGCTTTTCTTAGGATTTCAAAATCAATAGGAGTGGTCTTGACTCTAGATAGAAAGGTTGCAAAGGGATTCAGATCCGTGCCAACTGAAGCTCTTCCAGTAAGCATACATTCAACCAAAGTTGAACCTGAACCACTAAATGGATCCCAAACAGTATCACCGAATTTAGAGTATTTTAGAATCAACTTCCTAGCGACTTGAGGAATCATCCTTGCAGGGTATGCATGAAGACCATGCGTCATATACTTGGTATCTACACCTGCAAAAGTCCAGTCATCTTCAGAATCGTCAGCAGTGTCATCTGAATCAAATTCTGCTAGTCGCTTCTGTTCCATCATTACCAATCTATCTCCTATTATTATCTGTTATATATCCAATCGTTGGGTTACTAAACTCTAGTAGAGTCGTAACAAGGTCCGACATGTATCTGGTGAGTGAAACTCTTTCACCATCAACTTCCATGTTCAGCCCTCCTCACGACTGCTGTCACCAGCAACCAACAGAATCTCTCCTGCTGGGTGTGCATGAGTTTTGTCGGATGTCATTGGAACATGGTCCCTCTCTCCGAGCATAGCCTCTGTTCGCTGCGTAGTGTCATGAGTGCCAGTCCTCACAACTGCAGGCGATGTTTCCATGGTCTTTGTCATGGCGGGGTCGGAACTGTCATCAAACATCTCAAGAGAAGTTTGAATCTCACAGTCAGCCACGATTTCTCCTTCATACGAGGTTGGCGACCTCTTGGAGTGGGAGGACTTCCCTTTAGAGCGAGCGCCCCTCCGGGTCTTCGGGGAGTTCTTCTCATGAGAGAAGAGCCACATCCCTAGTCCTTTCTCATCCCTGAGTAATGGAATGAGCTTGATAAGCCGCCGTCCAATGTTGGTAGCGGCATTCCTGTCCGCATTATCGCGGTATCCACAGGTATGACAGAGGAAGAAGTTCTGTCTTGGTCCAAGACCTTTGCTTCCACACTTGTGACATTTGATACTGGTCCATGCTTCCGAAATCACATGTACTCTGTTAGAATCAAAACCAAACATGGAGAGCTTGTGCTTCAATGAGTTCGTTATCCTTGCGAATGCCCAACGATTTATTATGCCCCTGAAGGCACGTCCTTTACCATCACCTCGACGAGCACGATTCCTAATACCCTTGAGTCTACCAATGGCAACATAGACATCGTACTTTTCCGAGAGGACAAGAATGTGCTCTGCTAAGGAATGAACAAGCTTCCTGTCGTAGTCAAAACTGATATTCTCTCGGTTCTTACTGATACTCCGCAATTTCGTAAGGACATCATCAGCATCCACACCAGCTTTCACATAATCCTCTTTCTTCTTCTGAAGACTTGCTACCTGATGGTCATACTTCTCAATGAGTGTGACCTTATCCTTCTGAGTCCAGTAACGAATCTGTCTTATTCCATCACGAGTCAAGACGACAGAACAAGCAGCCTTCTTTATCCCGAGATCAATACCAATCACTGCGGGGGGCTTCCCTACAGAATCGACAGATTCAGGGGTAACTTTAACCTTGAATAATATCCACCACTTACGCCGTCTATCCTTTACAAGCTGAATAGATTTGGCTTCACCCGAACCTAATCTGTTCAGATGATATGATGAAGGACTCAATGGGATTGCTAGCCTAGCGTGTTTCTTCTCTTCAAGTCTGGAAGAATCAAGAGAGTCCCTGAGAATCAACCAGTGTTTGATTTCTTGCTCAGGCCTATACACAAGCTCAAACATACGCATGAACGCATGTCTAGGAAGTTTTCTGGAACAATAGCTTTTGGCTCTAAGAGGCTTCTCTCCTTCTAGAGCAAGGTAGACCTTCCACATAGCTATGGCAGTTTCTCGACACTCCTGTAATTCATTTACAGAGATTG
>JARGGA010000401.1 GCA_029210805.1 Candidatus Thorarchaeota archaeon | reverse complement strand
TTCAATACACGGAGTGATAGACATGAGTGAAAACTTGGATGGACTAGCACAAGAAAACAAGATTGTTGTTAGAGACCTAATGAAGGTCTACAAGAGAGGAATGAAGGAAGTCATTGCCCTTAGAGGCATCGATTTTGAGGTTGGAACTGGTGAGTTTCTCTCTATCGTTGGACCTTCTGGTTCAGGGAAATCGACCCTTCTCAAAATGCTTGGTGCCTTAGATAAACCAACGGCAGGCGCCATTCTGTATGATGGCCACGGTGTTACACTCTTGGATGACAAACGGTCCATGCTCTATAGACGACAGAAAGTTGGATTTGTCTGGCAAACGGGTAATCTTGTCCCCGGTCTTACCGCATTGAAGAATGTAATGCTTCCAATGAGACTTTCTGGTGCTCCAAAGGGTCCGTCTGACGAGAGAGCGAAGATGCTTCTTGAAACAGTAGGACTAGGAAAGCGTATGAATCACAAGCCACACCAGATGTCCGGCGGTGAAAACCAGCGTGTTTCAATATGCGTTGCACTGGCCAATAAACCTGAATTGCTTCTTGCAGACGAAGTAACTGGTGAGCTTGACACCGAAACGGCCCAAATGGTTATGGATACTCTTAGAACCATGAACAAGGACTTTGATACTACCGTCGTCAATGTCACACACAATCCAAGGGTGGCAGAATACGCGGATCGGGTTCTGAGAATTAGAGATGGATTAATTGAGGGGCAAAAGCATACCCTCTATGGCGATATTACTGAGATTGACGCTAAAGGAAGGATGGTCATTCCTGAGACTGTTAGAAGGCTAGCAGGTCTTGGGAAGAGAGTTGTTCTCAAAGCAACTTCTGAAGGATTGCTTATCACTCCTCTAAGTACGGAAGAATTCGAAAACAATAATGAAACAGGAAATTAGTAAAGTTGCAATGTTGTAACGTTTTTGCCTATCACTCCATCTATCATTGGAAAAACAACAAGTGTGAGAATTATGGAAAGGATAACTCCATATTCAGCAACATGCAGCAAAGCAAATTGAAGGATATGATACATTAGAAGGCACACCACTAACAATGTGCCAATTCCAATCGCACGAACCCACGAATTTTCTTGTTTCTGTTTCCAGATTCTTTCTGTAAGAGCGAGATTCAGAAATCCAAATCCCCAAAGCAGGAAAAGAAAACCAATAACTGGAATAATCACAAGAAAGACTCCAGTGATCATTGGTGCCGGGGTACTGGCTGGGGGGACATTGATTAGAACTGAGAGATACTCGAATCCTGAACTAATCATATTCGAAGCGAGGGATAGAATCTGTACTACCTCTGCCATTACCATAGAAAGCACTAATCCATGAGCAAAATATTTTGGATAATCACTTCTATCAGTCTTGGTCTTTATATCAAAATCACCAGATGCGATACTCTTATCCTCCATTCTGACCACAATTCCATAGTACAGCGATTTCATTTAAGGAATAGCCTTTCCTTCTACAAATTGTCTATTTATACCACAATACAATAATTACTCGAAAGGGAGCTATAAGAAATCGAAAACAGTCACCAAGCTGAAACCTAGTTAGATTGTGGACCTTGCTAGGTGCTTTCCTATCACTCCATCAAGCACTGCAAAAATTGTTAGAGAAGGAGCTAATGCAAGGAGAAGTCCATATCCTCCTATGAGTAAGGGAAGAAGAACTGTGATGTGATAGCTCGTTGAACAAGCCAAAAAGATAGCTCCAACACCGACCCGTCTCGTCCAATTCATCCACTGTGTTTCCTTCCAAATTCGCTCTGTAAGAAATAGGTTGAAAGATCCAAAAGATATCACGATGACGACTAGGACTAAAGTGAACAAATTGACCATGAAGATTCCATATAGAAATGGATAAGGTACACCAGGTGGAGGGAAATCAATTAGGACGGTCAAACTTGCAAACCCCCAACTCAGAAACATGAGTATCAATGACAAGAAGGGAAGCAGTACGGTCATGGCAATCGAGAGAAAAAACCCATGAAGATAATACTTGTATAAACTATACAAGATGGAATCTGTACTTGAAGACGCCTCATTCAGATCAGTTTCTGCCATTTCAACCATAATACAATATGCGCATCAACTTCATTTTAGATGTAGCAATCTATGAGAGAACTACTAGGCAATCTCTTTATTGATGTAATTACACAAAAAACATCGGTGTCTACAATGAGTGCCCTACAGTTACCCTCTTCATATTACGCAGTTCTTGTCACTTTCGCGGTTTTCTTCTTCTTCCTTAATGCCTACATACTCACATTGATTCTTTCTCATCCCCTGGCAAGCCCGCTGTGGTTAGTCATCTCAGTGATTGGTTTGATTGGTCTTCTGTATTCCATTCGATTGGTACGAATCCAACAGGCAGAATTGATACAGGAAAAAGCTGAACGAAATGCAGCTGAACAAAAAGAGTAACAAGAGGAGTATAAACTCCTCCTGAATTCATAATCAAGGATAGACTCTACTAACAGTTCGCGGAAAAGGTACACAGTCGCGGATATGCTCCAGCTCCAGCATCCATGTTATGAGTCGGTCCATTCCAACACCAAACCCAGAATGCTCAATACTGCCATACCGACGAAGCTCAATGTACCACTTATACTTCTCAGGATCATCACCGATACGTTTCAGATTTTCGAGAATCTTTTCCGCCTCATCCTCACGTTGGCTACCACCAATTATCTCACCATAGCCATGAGGAGCTAAGAGGTCGTCGTTCCGATAAGTACGCGGATCATCGGCGTTATGTTTCATGTAGAAACTCTTGATTTCCTTGGGGTAGTTTTCAATGAAGACGAAAGTATCTCGGTCTTTTGTGAGAATCTCTTCTGCTTCAGTCCTAAGGTCTTCCCCCCATTTGATATCCAATCCAGCCTTCTGACATTCCTCAATAGCTACATCATAGCTCAATCGCTCAAAGGGAGGTTTGATCTTCAGCAGTCTCTGCGGATCAACCCCAATCTCAGCAAGTTCATTAGGGCGATTCTTGACAACCGCGTGACACATGTAACTAATCAACTCCTCTTGTCGTTTCAAGTTACACTCATGATCACACCAGGCTTCTTCGACCTCAAGATGCCAGAACTCTGTGAGGTGTTTTCTCGTTCTAGACTTCTCTCCTCTGAAAGAGGGGGCTAGAATAAACACCTTCTCCATCGCGAACAACTGAGGTTCCAGATGCATCTGACTGGTTTGTGTCAGGTAGACTTTCCTGTCGAAGTATTGCACTTCGAAGAGTTCGGCCCCTTCTTCACCCATTGTAGATACAAACATTGGACAGGTGGTTTCGAAGAATCCTTCGTTTCTCAGATACTCTCTTGCAGCTCTGAATACTTCATCCCGAACCTTGAGCACAT
>JARGGA010000400.1 GCA_029210805.1 Candidatus Thorarchaeota archaeon | reverse complement strand
TGGGTCGCCACAAGAGCTTCTCGGATATGTTACTGGGCACCTATCGTAGGAGGAGGCTATATCAGCAGTTGTTTCTGTCGTGACCCTCGTTGCGGGTCTAATCATTGGCGAGGCTGCGGGAATGTTCTTGAAGAGCAGTATTGCACAGGCTGCCGTAAGGCGATGGCAAATAACTGTAGCCATTGCCTTGGCTTTGATTTCAGTTGTATTGAACGTCATGCCGTGGAGTAACTTCGTGAGCTGACAGAATGGAAACATCTTGGAATTGATTCAGGACACCCTTAATAATCTAGCATGGTGGGACTGGTTGATATTAATAAGCCTGGCAATAGTAGGCGGTATCGCTGATGCATTTGGGTATAAGGCTGTAAGTATAGTACTTATAGCACTTGACATTACCATCATTCTAGGCACATTATGGATTGACTATTATGATTCAGATTAGAAGCCATCTGGCTACTCGAGTATCATGGGTTTCTTGCTTGGCGGCTAGCCTTGTTTGGGACTGGAAGTGATTGTATGAGTCTGGAACGAAGGTCCGCCGTCTACTCTACCTATTTTTATACGAAGACAAAAGAGTTTCTGGAAACTCTTTTTGCCGCCTACAGTACCTGTATTGGTAATAGTTCATGTTTCTACTGGATCGAAAAAACACCGACTCGGACTTCTAGTCTGAAACATGTCTTCCTGTGTCTGGGATTGGAACTGAAACCTTTGGTTGATGAGATCGCGGAACGAATCAGAGGGTTGGGTCTGACGGTTGTAAATAGGTCTTTAGACCTAGAAACATCATTTCTCCATGTGACAGACTCATTGATATCCAACACATTGACATTTTGGAGGAAGGATGACCGTCTTGGAATTATCGTAATAACAAAAACAAAGTCCAGACTAAGAGGTGCACTGCCTCTATTGGTAGCAACTTTGGTTGGGCTTATCGTGCTCTTTGTACTTCTCCCCTCGTTAATAGAAATCATGGGCTATGATATCACGAGTCCTGATATCATTCCTCCTGTTATTATCCTGTCTTCTGTGGTCCTTTTCGTTACTCTTGCCCTTTCTGAGTGGGCAATCTACCGTAAGATTGTCAAGAGCGGCGAATCAATTACTCCTCTTGTTAGAGCTATTGTTGAAACGAGGGGGTCGTGCAAGTTTCGCTTTGGGGGACGCTCCCCTTTCAAGTTTCCACCACGAGTCGTCCATCGTGATATAAACCTGCTTTTCAAAGTTCTAAAACAAGAAGAGCGACATCCCACAGTCTGAAGCGTCTGATTCTGAAGAATCGTGCATAATTGACAATTGCTCACCTAAAGCCTAGTAAATATAGGGGAACAGTCGTTTGGTCCGTTTCATGTACGATTCGTATTCCTCTCCAAATTCTACTGTAAGAAACCCTTCCTCAATATCCATTCGTTTTCGGAACACAATGAAATAGATCAGAATGAAGAAAATCGCACTGAAATACCCTCGAAAAGACAATCCAATCCCAATACGTCCAATCAATGCCCCTGCGTATAAAGGGTGACGAATGTAGCTGTAGATTCCCTGTGTCAACAGCTTGTGATCTCTCTTTAACGCAGTGGTTCCATCTCCATACCTTCCAAGCTGTCTCCTACTCAATATGACAGTTGTTCCTCCTATTATGTAGACGATGATGCCTATGTATGAGATAATGGGATTATCCACTATGATAAGGAGGGTCGAAGTCAATAGGAGGTTATCATAGAATATCAAAATCAAGAAAAAGGGATGTAGCAGGAGCAAGAATCCAACCATCCTTGTTGAGCTGTCCACATCTTCTGTTGGCGTTACAGGTCGTATCAGCTTGTCAGCAGAAGCGACAAGTTGGTCCAACGCGATAATAGCCAATGTGATCATGTTATAGTATATTCCATTCGCGAATATCAGCAGACAGATGTTATAGTATACGAGAAACACTGACAACCCTACAATCTTTCGGGCCATAGTTCTCATTTTGTTTCAACCTGTGTATTCATTGAATCGTCATATATTTCTACTCAATTGAGCCGTATGAAATTCTAATGCATAATCGACCTGAAGATGGACGAACCTGTAAATCTGAATCTTGATATAACATGGATGCATTGGTCGATACACTCCACAATTCTTTTAACCGTTCTAGCACGAACTCCGAATTACACAATGGGCCGGTAGATCAGCTCGGTCATGACCTCTCCTTGAGAGGTTGTGGAGCATTAGATCGCTTATGGCACCATGATTCTGTACAAATGGGCCGGTAGTTTAGACTGGTAGAATGCCTCCTTGGCATTTGACACGCGTTTCGCGGTCCTCCAAAATGGAGGAGGTCGAGGGTTCAAATCCCTCCCGGTCCACCATCATATTTCTTTCTGCTAATCTACACTCTGAAGATATATCAGTAAGTAGTGATTTCACATTACTCCGATTGGGGATGTCTAGATGATTATGTAATGAGATCAGATGATGTCAAGAAAATCAGAGTTCAAACATAGACCATCAAGAGGAGAATGGGTTCGGTCAAAGGGCGAAGTGATTGTAGCTGATGCTCTTGCTACTCTCAATATTTCCTACGAGTATGAAAAACCTCTTGCAAATCCTCGCGACAAATCTGAAGTCCTCCATCCAGATTTCACAATCTACCACGATGGTGAGATATACTATTGGGAACATCTAGGTATGCTCTCCAAGGCACACTATAGAAAGACTTGGAGTAAAAAGAGGAAATGGTACGAACGCTGTGGCTATAGCCAGAACCTTATCATTTCTAAGGATTCAAGAGATGGAGGGACAGATTCCTACGAGATTGCACACACTGCTCGAAAGAGAATTTTACAGGGACAGATGACTGGGGAAAAGCAGTACTGTTTAGTCTGTGGGGATGAAACCCAGCCAGATCCTTCTAAACCAGTCTGTTATCCCTGCTGGAAGGCAGGAAACAAGCAAACTCAACATTGTGCTGGCTGTGGGAAAGTCATCGATTTCAATCCACAGAAACCACTCTGTCTTTCATGTTGGAAACAGAAGAAGCGACCTAAGCAACACTGTGTTGAATGTGGAAAGAACGTTCCCGTCAATCCTGCAAAGCCATATTGCTATGACTGCTGGACTGATATCAGCGACGATTCTTTAACAGACAAACTGATTGAGGGATCAAAGAAAGCTCTGGGTGCAATTGGAAAAGGGTTCGTGCGAGCTGCCAAAGCAGGAATTTCAATGCTTGCTGACGAAGATGATAAGGACTACAAGAAACGAAAAAGACGACGAAAGCGATATTGATTAGCGTGCCACTTTGTCTTGAGTTCAAATCTCGCCCGATCCACCAAATTATTGCTCTCTTGAGTCCAAAGGGTTGCCAACAGCTGCAAGAAACCTATACAAAGTTGGACTTCCCTTTAATGA
>JARGGA010000399.1 GCA_029210805.1 Candidatus Thorarchaeota archaeon | reverse complement strand
AACTCACCCGAGGATAGGACATTCCTCATGAATATAATCTCTCAACTACACAGAGCTACAAATCTCATTTCGAGAGTCAAGACATTATCGGATGTCAAATCTAAGACAATGAAGCGAGTTCAAACAGATATTCATGAACCGATTTTGAAAGCAATTAATTCAATAAAGAGTACATTCCCCAACAGGGAAATTGTAATTAGTTCTAATATCAATCCAGGTGACTTTAGCGTCTATGGTGGTGAATTTCTTATTGATGTATTCTACAATCTATTTCATAATGCAGTGAAATATGATAAGAATGAGCAGGTCGTCCTGGAGATCTATGCAAAATCCTCACCAAATGCTGCATCACTTCAAGTAGCAATTGATGACAGGGGTCGTGGAATTCCAGATGCTCAAAAGAACGACGTTCTGAGTAGATTTGATGAGGGAAAAGGAAAACTATCAGGGATTGGACTCACATTAGCCAAGCAAATTATAGATCGTTACCATGGAGGGGTATGGATAGAGGATAGAATCATGGGCGACAGTTCCAAAGGTTCAAGAATAGTGATTGAGCTCCCATTATTTCGAGAATGATATTAATTATCAATAATCACTTTGAAGGGAACTGAATGATTTTCACTTCTTGGAAGTTAAACCTTATATCAACAAGTTTCGAGGTATGCATGACAAAAATGTCGCGAGGATATACAACATTCCGTAATTGGTTCCACATTAGTGGAAACTAATCTGAGTGTCTTCCTCGTGATGTCTGCTTCTTCTTTTGGTGGTCCTCTCGGGGAAGAGGACTCGCGGTCGGTAAAATCCTCTAGGAGGTAAAAGAAAATGTCAGGACGTGTATCACGAAGAAGGCAGAGAAAAGTAAAACGTGAAATGGCTAAAGATGAGATCCGATGTTGTGTAAATGTCTTCGAGGAGTTCATTTACAGCTCTAGTGAGAAAACTCGCTTTATTGACCGTGAGTATAAGCGACCGACATGGAATCATACTCCCAATAAGATGAAGATTCGCTGAAGAGGCTTCCATACATAGTAGAAAAGCCTATGAATCCATACTAATCACTAAATACTGCTGGTCAAGTTGTTTAGACCAGCAACCATTTTTTCCAAGATAGAAGTGAAAGAGAATCCGCGTTCTTTTAATCTTCCTTCGAGTTAGCTTAGTTGCTTACATAGTTCATTTGCCGGAGAGAAAAATCAGACAGGATAGCCCCAATAAGATAAAATAGGTCAAATAGAAAAATTCAGTTCTCTGCACCGGGAGTCTAATCTAATGCCAAAGGTCACAGAAGATTCTATCTCAATAGGACTTCCAACAAGAATTAACGCAGCTTTCTTTGAACCGCATCCAGATATCAAAGGCTCAAGGAAGCGACAACAAGCACAATATCTTTCGATATTGCTTATGCTTGGAGTTCCAGTATTTTTAGTGGCTCAATTAGTAACTGATCTGACGACCCATCCACTATACTTAGCTCTTTCGATGACTTTCTTTGGGGGCTATATTCTTAGCAGGACACAGCATTACGACCTTACAGCTGCGATTACTGTACTTTAATCGAGTCTACTGCCTGTTTGTATACTCATCTTCGGCAGCGGATGGACGCCTTATGATTTACCAAGAATCTTAGTTTGGGTCACTCTAAGTCTTCTAATAGGTGCATTCTTCATCCGACCAAGATATCTGGTCCTTCAGTTTTTCATAATAGCCACTCCAATGCATGTGTCCAGCTTGTATCAATTTAATTTACCATGGAACGAAATTATGGAATTCTACGCTTCAGAGCTTATTATTACTGTACTAATTATGATATTGTCCGTAATGGTATATGATTACGCCAACATAACGCAAAGGCAGAATGACGATTTGGAAAAGCGAAGATGGGAACTAGAAGTATATTCACAGCTACTACGTCATGATATTAGAAATGACCTTCAAGTGTTATTAGGCTCGATCGAACTTGCAGAAATGCTCTGCAATATCAATGCAAACGAAGCTAGAACGCGACTGGCTACATCATTAGATTGGACAGAGCATTGTTGGGCTGCTCAACACATTTTCTGAATATCCGCAGGATCTTGGATTGAGTTTTGTTAGGTCGCTTCAAATGATAGCAATGAAAGCAGAAGAAGGGTATAGCCATATTAGAATCCGGGTAGAATCAACTGCTCAGGCACGTCAATTTGATTACGCACGTAGCAGACTAATGCCCATGGTCTGGATGAATATCTTTAGAAATACCGCACAGCATGCAGGACCTGAGCCGGAAGTTCTGGTATCAATCAGTTATGAAGAAGACTCGTTTTATATTACGGTAGTCGACAACGGGCCAGGAATTTCAGATGAAGATGCAGAGTGGCTCTTTGTCCGAGGAACTAGGGAAGAACGAGATTTTCGGGGAATGGGTTTGTACCTTGCAAGAACCATTATTGAATCTCATGGAGGAACTATTGAACTTCTTGACAAGGTTGGATGTAAGATTGGCATAAGATTGCCAATTCAGTTGGAAATGTAGACAGACGCTGTTTGAACTAATTCACTTTCGAGATATTAGAAATTCTAGTTTAAAGAGGTTCTGCTGAGGGGGGCCATTTTCAATTACTTTGGACAAAAGTTCAAAACGATTTGTCTAATGACGAATTTATGTTCAAAGCTCTACTCGTCGATATGGATGGAGTTATCCGACATGTTGATGTGAAAACAGCAGAAGAGGAATCACAATCCATCGGATTTACTTTTGCGGAGCTTTCAAGCCATCTGTGGAAAAATCCTCTAATTCGCAAATTAATCACCGGACAAATTACTCGTGATCAATGGTGGAAAATCTTACAGAAACAAGACACACGTTTTGAGAAATTTGACCAGGACAGAATCTGGAATGGAGTTTTTAGAAAGAACATCTTTGATTGGAAGCTCGTAGATTATGTAAGAGATGCTGGAAAATTCCTCACAACCGCCATCGTAACAAATTGTGATGGCGTATCGAAGAAGAGAATATTCCAAGAATTAGGAAACAATAGTCCCTTCGATCATGTATTCTCATCAAGTGATTTTGGTTTTGCAAAACCGGAATCTGAAATTTTCAGCGCGGTTCTTAATGAGCTCGGAATGCAAGGCGAGGACTGTATGTTCTTTGATGATTCCTTATCCAATGTGGAAACGGCAAGGACTCTTGGAATCCATGCCTTCCATTTTGTTGACTTTGAGTCATTCAGAACAACTGTCGAATCAATGACCAAACCCGTACACCCCTAGGCAAGCATGTGGTCCAAACCTAGGTCTTTCAACACCTGGATGTAAATGGGATGTAGTGGCTTTATCTTTCCAATGAGACCTAGTCCCTTCGATATTGAACCGTTCCCCGAAACCTAGACAAACCTAGACATTTAATGTCTTGGATTGATATTC
>JARGGA010000398.1 GCA_029210805.1 Candidatus Thorarchaeota archaeon | reverse complement strand
GTTCAGGATTGGAAAATCCTCGGAGGAAGTAATCCCGGCAATGAATATTCCCCCTGTTTGATCAACAGCGACCCCAAATGCTTCATCATAACCGGAGCCTCCGATATATGAGCAATAGGAGAGATCACCGGAAGATGTGAACTGAGCAATAAATCCATCAGAGTCACTTGGATTGTACTCTGTCTGGAATGAATTTTCAGTAACAGGTAAATCATCGGATACGGTGGAACCAACAATGGTGATGGTTCCATCATCTCCGATATTTGTGTCATAGGGGATATCGTCGGAATTTCCCCCGAAGAGTTGAAAGAATTGCAATGATCCTATCGAGGATATCTTGGCAAGAAACACATCATAGTATCCTTGAAGCCTGTTCATTGGATTTATTGTTGGAAATGCTTCAGAGTTCGTATAACCAATGATGTATGTGTTTCCAAACCGGTCGGACTCCAGACCAACGATGAAGTCATTATCACTCCCTCCAATGTAACTTCTGTATTCCGTGAGCCCTGGATTGTACACAGTTCCTTTGACGCCATATTGGCATTGCCAAGGTAAAGAGGTTGGGTCTGCTTCTGTTTCTGAGGCGTAGCCAAAACCAGGAGCTGTCTTCATAAAACCAACAATAGTGAAACCTTCCATTCTGGTGTAATCACCATTTCGCACGTTGAGAGCGATTCGATCACCGATACTTCGGTTCAGCAAACTGCCTATGTATTCTGACAGTATTATCCCCTGATGAACACTAGATAACCTTGCTAGAACCTCCAATGCATCTCCATAATTGAATGAGTTTTCATCTACCCTACATACGTTTGCATATTCAAGTGGGATTATGCCTTCCAGCTTAAAGGGTAGATTGCTTACTCCTGATGGCACCTCAATAACTGGTGTCGAACGTATAATCCAGTCATACTCTTCTAGATGATCATTGAAGTCATGATAATGCTGGGATGTTTCGGCGGCGATTCTAATATCTGATCCATACGCATATTGCAGTTCATTTGCTGCTGTCGCGCCCACAGTCCCGCTTTCTATAAGCAGCATTGTCGTTGTTGTCATAGTCAATGACAAAATCACTAGAAGAGGAATGAACTGGCTATGTCTTCTTCTTAGGCTCTGCGTAACATAGAGAAACTTTTCTCCGAGCCTAGATGTCGCCATTGCAGAAATACGCGATACAATTTGCTGCATCATTCGAGAACCTACATATGAGGCTACAAATAGTACTACTGCAACAATCATCACTTCTATAGGCGCTAAAAAAACCTGTAGGGGCAGAAATTCCTGATATGATAAAAATCAAGATAATGATGAAAATGAATCCTGCTGTGAACCTCCAAAACTGTCCTTCTTCTATTTCTTCAGGTAGCCCTTTCTGAGCAGGTTGACCTATTTCGTATACATTGATTTTGCTGCTGACGTGATACATATAGAGACCTGGAAGAAAGAATGAGATGGTCGGCGTTCTACCCGAACAGTGAGTTGTTGGTCCGGTAGGCGTTCTACCCGAACACAGAAGAAAGGGAATCTCTTCATTTCTCGTTCTTTCAGCATTGAGGAAATTGAAGGAAATGGGTTGTTTTTATGCTGCAGTTGGAACGCCCGAAAACAACTACGGCGCGATTCGAATGTACCAGAGTTGCGGCTTTGAGGACCGCGACCGATTAGTTACCTTGCGTCTTCAGTTGTAAAAACAACAGATTATTCGGAAGAGTATTATCCAAGTTGTCAATTGTGAAATCATTGGTGTTGCGTATGACGAGGGATCAAACACAGTTAGCTCTCGAAACGTGCAGTAGCGAGGGTGCTTCTTATGCAGACATTCGAATCGTGACCGTAAAGGATGAAGATATCACGATTAAGAAAGGTAACATTGATGTTCTGAATCTATCTACTATCAGAGGATTTGGAATCAGAGCAATCGCGAATGGCGGTTGGGGATTTGCTGGCTCGTACAATCCAGAAAAATCCGAGTTTGAGCGCGTGGCGAAATTGGCGGTGAAAATCGCGAAAGCTTCTGGTTCTACACGAAAAGAGCCAGTGCAACTAGCCGATGTTGATGTTGTTGAGGATAAGTATGAAACTGGCACCAAAAAGAATCCCTTTGATGTTCCAGTCGAAGAGAAGTTGGGTATTCTGCAAGACGCAGAGAAGATACTGGCTGCCGGTGGTTCTTCAATTAGGGTCAGTAGGGCTGACTTTAGAGGACATCAAGAAGACAAAATTTTTGCAAGTCTAGAAGGCGCGTACATTGAACAGAAAATTGTATGGTGTGGTGGAGGGATTTCTGTTCTGGCAACCGGACCCGGTGTTCCACCCCAAACAAGATCCTTTCCAGGTTCATTCAGAGGCGATTTTGCCACCAAAGGCTACGAATACTTTGAATCGCTCAAGATAGTAGAAAATGCAGAGCCGACACTCAATGAAGCTATCGCTCTTACAAAAGCTCCTGTTTGTTCCTCTGGAAGGACAACTATTCTCCTGGACGGCCAGCAATTGGAACTTCAAATTCATGAGAGCTGTGGACATCCTACTGAGTTGGATCGCGTTTTAGGAACTGAAGCAGCTTATGCAGGAACCAGTTTCATGACTCCAGAACTCCTAGGCAATCTCAAGTATGGAAGCGAACATGTATCAATGACTTCTGATTGCACACTAGAGGGTGGGCTAGGAACTTATGGTTACGACGATGAAGGTGTTAAGGCAAGGCGAGTAGAGCTAATCAAAGATGGTCTCTTTGTTGGTTATCAATCATCCCGAGAAACAGCGGCCCAACTTGGACTTGATGGAAGTTCTGCGGGAATGCGAGCAGATTCACCTCAGAGAATACCTCTCATCCGGATGGTAAACATCAACCTTGAACCAACAGGTTGGAAACGTGATGAGATAATTGAAGATACGAAGGATGGTATCTTGGTATCCACTAATCGTAGTTGGAGCATAGATGATAAGCGACTTAATTTCCAGTTTGGTACTGAAATTGCATGGCAGATTAAGAATGGTGAAATAACGGGAATGCTCCGTAATCCGACCTATACAGGAATAACTCCCGAATTCTGGGGTGGAATGGACGCTCACTCTCATGATGACTGGCGACTCTGGGGTACTCCTAATTGTGGGAAAGGACAACCGGCACAGGTGATGTATGTCGGACATGGATGTGGCACGGCACGATTCAACAATGTTCGTGTGGGTATTGTTCAAGAAGGAGGTGCATGAAATGGAGTGGCAGAAAGACATCCTATTTGCTAAGGCGCAACAAATCTTGAAGGAAGCAGAGAAATTGGGTGCTTCTCAAGCAGAAGTTACGATTGTGCTAGCTGATACTGCTTTGACTCGTCTCGCCAATAGCATCATCGATCAGAATGTTTCAGATAGACGCTCAATGGTCAATATTCATCTCTATTATGGTAAGCAGA
>JARGGA010000014.1:8335-24620 GCA_029210805.1 Candidatus Thorarchaeota archaeon | reverse complement strand
ATGAAATCCCCCTTCAATCAAAAAATCTTCTACATGATACAATGATATACCGCTGCTCTTGTAGATAATTTTGCAATTCGAGATTGTACCATTAACCACATAATTGATATCAATTCCATAGCCATTTCGGGAGTTAGGTGAGGAGAGGTAACAATCTTCAATTCTAAAATGGCGAGTTGTATCTGATATTGTGATACATACGCCGTCATAGGTTATGTTCAGTCCACCAATTACATATGGGTCCCCCGGAGCACCTGTTCCATCCCATTCTTCAGATGCCGCTTGACTATCGAAATCTGTGTCACTTGTGATTGAAATTGGACCATGTTCCTCGTATACAGAAAGCGTGGTAATTTCCTCTTCTGCAAATTCATCTATTGGAGCAACTTGTTTTACGTCTCCTTCTATTGGTGCATTTGAAATGACCACAAGAAATAGAAAAAACGCTGCCAACCAAAATAGCTTCTTTGTACTCATTCTCCATGCACCTCATTCTTCAGAAGTTGCTAGATTGATGGCTTTTGGAATCTGTAATGATTGTGATTAAATGAATTCTAGGTGCTATAGTTTGATATCATAGTATAATTATCAGTGTTCTTTGCCATCCTACCCATCAACAATAAATCCAACATCTACAGAGTTATTAGGTTTTTCTAATCTTCTTCTGGAATCCATGAATGATCTAAGAATATTCGAAGCCATAATCTGTTACTGTTCTGCTTCTGTAGATGATTACAATAACAACTACTACAATCACACTTGAACCAATGGTGATAACAAATGAAAACATTGCAAACCATTCGGGTATTTCTGTAGTCACTATTGTTGTGTTAGTCAAATCCGTTGTTGATGTAGTTGTGTCAGTAGTAGTCAATTCCTCCACTACCGATACCCAAACTGAATCTGAGTCAGAATCCCCAAATGCATCCCAAACCACCGCTGTGAAATTATAGTTCCCGAGGACGAGGTGATCCACATTCAACGTGTAGTCGGATCCACTCCACACCGTACTTATGATAAGGCTGTCAACTCTGAGAATTTGGATCATTGTAGTGATTCCGTTGAGGAGCGCCCAAGTTACATCATTTCCCGTTGTTCCAACAAGGTATTCGAAGTCTGGTGGAGCGTCTATATCGCTTTCACTTGGCAAGATAAAAACAAAAACGATGTCGGTTATCTCACAGTTTCTGGAGTTATTAGTGGAACCTATTGTCATCCATTTCATATTGGGTACAAAAAATGGTGATTTGAGAAATATATCAAATGCCTTAGTTGTGAGTGCATAGATTTCCATCAGTAACCTCCACGTAGTGTCGTTTGTCAGTAGTAATTCAGAACGATTTGACTGATTTTGCTCAAAAGTCCGTGAGTTCGGAATTTTGAACGATTTTCCAAAAGTATTATATTCGTCGGGTGCCGAGTTTGTTGTAGTTCAACTGGCGACCAGATGGAGAGAGAACCGGATAGCGCACGCCTACCTGCACCCGACACCGGTTGATGTGGGTTGCCAAGAATGTATGAGAGAGCGCTATCTATGTCTACCTCATTTCTGGTTTATCCGATGAGGAGGCATTATACCATATGAGTACACGACTGTTAAAGGTCAGAATTCTTACAGTTACTTTTATTGCTCTTTTCGTTGTTGGAATGATTCCGCAGGCTGTATGGGCCGGTGAAATCGTTCAGCAAGAAAAGGAGATTTTTTCCAGACCATTTACTGGATACGATCTTCAAGATATTTACATCTTCTATGATCCATCTGATGAGTTGATGACTGGAGTCGCTGAAGGAATTGAAGAAATTGCTGAATTCCGTTTGAATGGAATTCGGTTACTTCCTATTGATTCCTATAGCGATGTTGATTATTATCTGAATGACGAACCATGGATTGCCCTATACGCTCTGCAATCTAATCTCGAAGGAGTTGTATTCCCTGATCGAGAGATGTCGTGGCGTGAGTTCTATCAAACCATGGGAGATCACAGAGACACCCAGCATCTGGTGGCAATGGGAAATACCCTGAATCTGGAAACTTACCTCACAGACACGGATTCAATGATGCACACCAGTGAAGCTGAGCAGATTGATGGCCTTTTGCTTATTCTCTATGGTGTCTGGGGCATCATGGAAATGTGTGAACAAAGAGCTTCATGGGATGACGATTATGATGCTGCTGCAGAAGACCTGAAGAAAATGGTTCTTCAACTATATGCAGATAATTTCAATGACTTTTTCCAGAGATCATTTGAACCTGTGAGTCCCGTTGGTGAGATTGACCCAATAGCAGCAGAGGTTCGCAAACAAGAGATGTATGATGAACACCCTGGATTCGCCCGGGAAGCTGCTTATCATGTAGCAGAAGATGGTTCACTTGAAGAAATTCCAATGGATGATCTACCAGAGGATTTCTCACCATTGGTACAAATGACATCTGCCTCAGCAATGTCCGCTGGTGATTTCAAGCTCAGTGACCTTCCATTTCTATCAGGTCTACGTGGTCCAATTGGAAAGATTGTTGATGTCCTTCTTGATATTCTAATGAAGGCTGGTCAGACCGTCATCTCAATTCCTGAGAACTCCCTTAGCAGCATTTTAGACATATTCAACATGATTCAGCCCTTCCTTGGCATAGTGACTAACTCAAATGATGAAAGCCCCCTGAAAGCAATCATCTCAGCTCTTGTCAATGAATTTCCATTTCCTGAAAATCTTAAGACCTACCTCGCACCCATTCTCAATGCTTTATTCGATATGCGTGGAAATTTCGATAGCATAGTGAGTGTTATCGGATCACTTCTCGAAAGCTTGCTCCCTGCAGTTATCCCTGAAGGTATCATGACCTGGCTAGATACAATTCTTGATTTCAGTGGTGAATTCTTTAACCTGATTGAAGAAGTCGTTTCAGGTGGGAAAGGTGCCTTCAACACAATTCTAAGCTTTGTAACCGACAATGTCTTGACCGGCCTCCTCAACAAGACACTGGTCGCCACACTTGGACTATCAGCAGGCACTATCACAGAATTAGTCAATAAAACTGTAACAGTGATCAGTACAGTTGTAAAATACCTCTCAAGTTTCGATTTCTCTGAATTCTTGAAAGATGTTGGTGACAAACTTCTGAAGGTTGGATTCAATCTTCTCACAGATACTATTGGCCAAGATGCCATCGATAAGATGATGTCTGTGATTCAGATGGCTCTCTCCGCTGTTGACTTGGTGGATAATTACAGTCAAGAGTCAATGATTACGCTCATAGGTCAGGTAGCAGATGATTTCCTTGGAACCAGCAACATAGTCGGTACGGTAGAGGACCTTGCTCGAAACCTCTTGAATGTGACCAAGACATTCCAAGAAGGTGGCCTATCCAGTATCAGCTCCTTCACAAGTCAGATTGATACTATTCTGAATACATACGCAAGTGGAGCTGCATCAAACGTACGAAATCTTGTTCGAGACGCACTAACTCTCATTACAGGCTTCTTCAATGATGGCTTCAACGCTGCAGATATCCCTGATATTTTTGAGATTGTTGAGGGTGTTGTTAATCTTCTACCGCCAACGGCAGAGTATACTCTGGCAGATGCCGCAGAGATTATGTCCGCCATTAATGGTGCTGTCAAGCCCATTCTTGGACTTGTTGCCATGGTGACTGATTCTGATGCTTTGAAGAAGATGATCAGTCGTACTGTTAGCAACTTTGTTTCCGAGCTCAGTGATATACCTAGCCTCATCAAGAACATCATTCAGTTCCTTGACGATGGTGACATTCTCGATGGACTTCCAGATGTACAAAATGTACTGAATACATTCGGTCAGATTGCTGGAGGAATATTCAGTGTTATCGAAGGTGTCAGGGGCCAATCATTCGAGGGAATAATGCAGTCGCTTCTAATGGCTGTAGGTTCAATTGTCGGATTGTTCCCATCCTTTGATGATGTACCCATCGACTCATTCCTTAAACTTTTACAATCATTCTTCCCAGACGCTTTTGGTCTGGATAAATACGATATGCCGAGCCCAACCGAGATTGTTAACGAAATTGTTGACATGGCAGCCGGACTTCTTACTGGTATCATCGACCCAGATACTCTGAAGACCATCCTCGGCTTCGTTCTGGACATCAAGAATATCTTTACAGATGGTGTACAGTGGTTACTCGGAAAGGCGTTTGATTGGCTTACAGGGCAGATAACTCCGCTCCTTGATGAGCTGGAGGATATGCTGAACGGTCTATTCGGTGGACTCACTGACCTACTCGGGTACAATGGTGAGCTTCCAATCGGTCTTGGTGAGTGGTCACTCTTCACTCTCACATTCGATCTTGGTCTTTCTGCAAACTTCAATCTGAACCCAACTCCATTCTTTGAGTTCCTTCGTAGCATCCTCTTTGAGGGCAGGAACCCATTCAGCATGAATGGTGTGGGAGAGATATTCAAGGTGTTCCTTAGCTTCTTCGAGATCTCCCCGCAGTTCTATGCGGACCTCGGAGTAGAAGGCTTTGACTCTTCAAAGAACCCAATGATGTCATTCCTTCTAGAGATGCTAGGAGTTGAATTATCATTCTCTGGTTCAGCACACTTTCTCCTCAACCTCTTCACATTCCGTGAGGGCCAGTTCGACTGGGAGGACTTCTTTAGAATTATTGAATGGGGACTTAATCTCAAGGTTGCCATTCAAAGAACTATTACACTGCTGGACATCCTCACTGGAGGAGCTGGCGGTGGTGTGTTATCAAAACTAGGCTCGTATATCGGCCTAGATTCAATATCTATAGATATCTGGTTCGCGTTGGAACTGGATATTGTCAAGAAAGCAGCAACGGCTACGGACCCCGAAGTGTCCACGCTGTCCATCGCTCTGACGATAGGGGCAGCGCTCAACATCGGTATTGACATCATCATAGCCGCTGCGAAGTTCCGTGGGTCTCTCGAGATAATACTGACCTTCTTCCAGGACTTGGCCTCGTCCGCTCCTATGAAGATAACTCTCCGGCTTATACTGACGTTAAAGCTGGAGATACGGTTCCTCTTCGTCACGTGGAAAGGCACGTGGACGTGGGAGCCTGGAGGTCCGTGGGACCTCTCTCCGAACCCCGGAGAACCGGATTATGATGATACTGCCGTTGGACTGGACGCTGACGGTGATGGGCTCGGAGATGAGTATGAAGCGTCCATACCTGGGCTAGATCCTAATAATCCCGATACAGATTCAGACGGCGCAAACGACAAACTCGAAGTCCAAACAATGAACACGGATCCGGTTGATCCAGATAGTGACGATGACGGTTTGCTTGATGGGGAAGAATGGGACTTGGGTACCAATCCAATGTTCGTAGATAGTGATTGGGACGACCTTACAGACTATGATGAAGTAAAGGTATACCTCACTGATCCCCTCTCTCAAGACACTGACGGTGATGCTCTAACAGACGCATATGAGGTTTACACCGCGTGGAACATCACAGGCATTACGCCAACTGTAACTGAGGTTGTTATTGGTGGAGTGCCCTACAACGACCACACAGACCCTCTCAATCCTGACACTGACGGAGATTCAATCGTCGACGGTGATGAAGGAAACACAGGTTGCTACTATGGCCTTGACAGCCTCTACAATGATACAGAGGGCTCAGGCTTTGATGCTGACCCACTAATCTTCAATGGAGGGTACACGCACCCATTGGATGCGGATACCGATGACGATTCATACCTGCAGTTGTACAATGGTATGATTGACTCTCAGGCTCTCATGTTCCTCATGGATATGAATGACGGTGCTGAGATTGCTGGCTTCTGGATTATCATCTATGACGCCGAGGGTGAACCAGAACGCAAGAATGTTTTCACTAACCCATGTAATCCAGACACTGATGGTGACACTGGTATCACTGATCGTACTCCTCAGCCTGGGGCTTGGATAAACTCTGACGGTTACGAGCTTGCTCAGACCCCACCCACTGACCCTACTGATGGAGACACCGACGACGATGGTCTAATTGATGGTCTAGAAGGCGTTCTAAGCCAATATAGCAATCACACCTCGCCTACTGACGCAGATACCGATGATGACGGACTTGGAGACATGCAGGAAATGCTTCTGGGATGCGATCCTCGAAGCTCTGACACCGACGGAGACATGATCTCTGATGGTGACGAATTCTATGTGTTCTTCACCAATCCAAATCTCTGGGACAGCGATATGGACGCACTTGGAGACGGAGAAGAAGTATATCTCTGGCACAGCAATCCTATGATGGACGACAGTGATGGAGACCGTCTTACGGACGGTCAAGAAGTTCTCATCTACGGTTGCGATCCAATGGACGAAGATGGAGACAACGACGGCCTCTCAGATTACGAGGAAATTGTTATCTACGGTACTGACCCATTCGACTATGACAGTGACGATGACTTGCTCGCGGATGGCGAGGAGATATTCATCTGGAATTGCGACCCTCTAAACTGGGATACAGATGGCGATTCAATCACCGAACCAAATGAGAATGGCGATATGACTTGGCCAATGTCTGATTACGATGAAGCCTATATCTACGGTACAAACGTGACTGAGGCTGATAGTGACCAGGATGGTCTAGGAGACGCCTATGAACTCTATCTGGGAGCAGGTATCATCCCATGGATGGACCCAATTCCATTAAACGCATCTAACGAAGATACTGATGGCGACTGGCTCGTTGATGGAGCCGAATTGATCATTCAGAATGTGTCTGAGATCATCTATCCGTTCAACGCTCTGACCATCGTCTTCAGGTACAACACGAGCCCTGTTCTGATGGATAGTGACAATGACACTTTGACGGATTATCAAGAAGTTATGGTATTCAATACTAACCCCGGTTATTGGGACACTGACAATGATACCATAGATGACTGGACTGAGGTCTGGGTCTATGGTTCAAGTGCATGGTCTAACGACACTGATGGTGACGGTTTCTTCGATTGGGAAGAAGGCTTTGCAGATGTCTATCCGTATGGTGCATGGCCTCCTGTCAATTGGAGCATAGGAATAGGTACTGAAAATGACCCGGCTATTGGCGAACCACCGCCGGAACCAGTTTATCCTGGGTACTCTCCATCATCAGAAGATGCTTCGGTGAGTACTGGATTTGTCCTATCCCAGAGCACTTACGGTACAGATGGACTGAATCCTGATACTGATGGGGACTGGCTTCCAGATGGTTCAGAGATTCACATGTACAATACCATTCCAACCAACAAGGACTCCGACAACGATGGTTACGATGACACCTGGGAATTCGACACTGACTTTGATGGATTACCCGATGGGATTGAATATAATCTAGGGTTGCAGACCCTACCTCGTGGTGGTATCTTCTATCCTGACTCTGACCTTGATGGCATCATGGACGGTGAGGAGGTATACGTTTACAAAACCCACGCGGCGAAATATGATACTGATGAAGACACCTATGGAGACGGGCTTGAGATATCACTCGGTCTGAACCCACTGGTGTTCACAAGTAAGCATGATTTCGAACTGGCATTGGCACAGGCACGCGCCATTGGCAATATGGCAGTGACTTCACCCGTGAATGGTTCGACAGTTTATCAGAACCGGCCAGTTCAGGCAATCAACTACACCAGCTATCAAGAGATGTGGTATCGATATGAAAACGGGACAGGCTGGAGTGACAATGTCAGTTTGTCATACATCCCTCAGTCCAATCTCTGGCACAATGATACTGTGAGATGGAGTCCTGGCGAATATACCATGCAAGTCTTTGGTAAGACACCTACCGGCATACAGCATATACAGGTCATTCACTTTACAGTGATATCAGGAGATGAGATTCCTCTCTGGATTATTATTGCTGCAATAGCTGCCGCAGTATTCATCCTACTGCTGCTACTGTGGAAGACGGGTATCTTAGGTAAGATAGGTCGGAAGGTGCCAGGACCATGGAAGACACGCCTATTGAAGAAGGATGTTGAGGCGAAGAAATCGCCAAAGACATCAAAAGCGAAGAAAACAGAAGAAAGCGCAAAGAAGACGAAGAAAGATAGCCCATCTGAGGGCAAGAAGGGAGGAGCATAAAATGAAGTACAAATTCCTAACACTAGCATTCCTGACGATATTGGTCGTCGGGTCATTTGGTATAATCCCGAGCCTGCCCCTGGTGGCTAATACTCAAAATGCAGCACAGGACCTGCTGGAATCCTCTCCATTGGATGTAGTTCCTCAGAACTTGATGCCTGCAGTAGAACAGGCTCTAGCGGAGGATAATCCGTATCTTCCAGCGGACTATGACTTAGGTCTTGTGCTGGGAGATCGCGACAATGATTTCAAGGTCATGTATGAACCATGGAGGTCCAAGGCTGCGATACACGCAATTGCGTACGATGAACCAACTGGGTTCCTCGCACTTGGCGGTGGCTATCTCTATGACAATGAGGTGCACCTATTCCGCCTCAACGTCGAAACAAACAACTTCGACAAGGTTTGGGATACTGGTGATAGTCTCTTCCAGAGCGATGTCATGAGTATTGCTTTTGGCGACACTGACCTGAACGATTTCATTGAGATTGTAGCAGGCTGTGCTGACGGGCACGTTTACGTGTTCGAGCAGCGTCACCTCTACGACCCATATGCAAATACCGAGAACCAGTTTGATCACGTCTGGACAAGCCCTGACATGTTTAGAGCATTTTCAGTCATAGTGGAAGACATCGACCGTGACTACAGACCAGATATCATAGCAGGTGGTTGGGACGGTAAGGTCCACATCTACGAATATGATAATCACTCTGGTTATCCATTCGTTGAAGAGCATTGGATTACCTACGATGAGGTCGCAACCCTTGACGTTGGTGATAAGGTCTACTCACTCGCTGCGGGTGACATAAATGCGAACGGTTTACCTGACCTTGTAGTTGGTACACGCGATGGTACAGTCCGTGTTTTCCAGAATGATGGTATCACGCTATGGGTCAATGGGTATCCATTCCCCCTCATCTATGATAACCACTATTCTCTGAACTGGACTAGCGAAAACTACACATGGTCCCCAATTATGTCAATGGAAATTGGCGAACTCGATGGTGATGCAGGTGATGAGATTGCTCTCGTTGCGCAAGGTCAAGGTGTATTCACTCTCGACTGGGATTCTGCTGAAGGAACATTCTCGTACAACAAGGTCTACAAGGATTACAAGGAATGGGAAACCTTCGGTTTCTGGGGCTTGGACTATACAGTTGATAGTGTCGTAGAGGCATGGAATGTTACTTACCATGATCCAATCAATGCATCAATCAACGTTCCCGAGCCAATAGATTACGTCTGGGGAGGAAGCTACTTCTTACCTAATGCAAGTGTCTATCCATACAATACTGGAATGGCTGGAATTCCTGATGGCAACTTCTCTACCTTTGATGCATCTGATCCATCAGTCGACAATGCAACTGCAATCGTTGACTTTGGGTTGGATGAAGAAGGCACTGGAAGCGCAAACTCCGATCCGGATGTGTTGGTCAAATTCCCGGGATTGTTTATTATCGGAGCTGATCTGAGTCCATACTTTAACTTCAGTGTATCCCAAGATGGTAAAGACTTTGAGCAGGTTTCGTCTGACCATTTCATCTACAGCGGCTATTACCTGAAAGTCGATGTCGATGATGCTCTAAGCAGGCGACAATGGGACTGGTTTAGATACGTGAAGATTTCAGTCTTCAATGGAGCGAACATCAGAATCAACTCTCTTGAGTTGGCACAAGTCTACAATCTCATCACCGATGCCTTGGCGGTTACTATTGGACCATTGAAAGAAGATGGTAACCTCTGGTACAGTGGAGGTACTGAACCTGACAAGATTGTCGTCGGAACTGTAATCGGCGAACTGCTTGGAATAAAATATGACGATGGCGATGAAGATTACAAATTATTCTGGGAAAGCGGAGATGATGACTATTACACCTACGGTGCCAATATTTGGGATATAGTATATGTGGGTACACCCACAAATCTACCGAATTGGAATTACCAAGGTGGTGGATTTATTTCACCAACGGGAGGAAAGGTTGCCAATTCTTGGGGATATGGTATACCTGATCCATTCGGCAGTGGTACCTTCAATACTTTCTTAGCAGAAAATCTTCCTGATGGAGGAAACGCATACATTCGTGCATACTACAATCCCTCGTACTACAATCCCTCAGATATAATAACTAATCATCTTCCAGATACTGATTTGCAATTACTTCTATCAGATATCAACAATGATATTGCCAGCGTAAATTATGGTTTTGAATATGCCTCTGTTGAGAATCCTTGGATACTCAATAACTATGGTGATGATGTTTCAGTGATGGTAATTGGCGGTCTCGATGAAGACATACCTTTGGAATCAGCATACAGCGTAATTGCAGATGAATACGCCTATTATCGAGGAAATATCATATTCTACTTCCGAGATTCAGCAACAGATCCTTGGAATGCTCACAAACAGCTCTTCCAAGTTGATACGGATGGTCAGCTAACCGGGTTGGTGAACTTAGCAACTGCGACTCCGCGTACTGATTTTGCTGACTACGATGGAGACGGCGACGTTGATTTTGTTGTATCCAATGGACGTCTCTATATGGCTGAGAATGTCCAAGAGGTAACCGGAATGATGAACTTCACACTCAAGCCGGGGTACTTTGATACCATTAATGAAATCGAGAGTGCCAAGATTTGGGGTCAACCAGACCTACAGGACCTTGATGGTGATGGTGACTTGGACTTAGTGTTGAGTTATGATAATCGGAATGGTGCAACAACCTTCATCAATGAAGGGACATTGGATGATCCTGTCTGGGTTGAGAATAAGAAACTCATGTCTAATACTGGTGAGCTTACAAATCTCAATCTATTGAATATAACAAACATTCGAATGATTCCACATGCTGGCTCATATCTCGGAGGATCTTACCTTGAGCGCTATTATGAGTACTACGGTTTGGATACATTTGACTTCTATATGCAAGGTTACAATGGCGAAATCGATGCGATAATCATGTGTGCACCAGAAGCTGGTGCCGCAGATGCATACATCGTTGCAACGTACCCTACAGTATCAAGACTCCAAATCAATCTCATGGAAGGTGACATCAGGAAATTCTACAATCTAGGGTTCCATGTGATGGAAGATTGGAATAACGAAGATGACTTGGATGATTGGGCTCTGTCAATAACATCTGCGGACACTGATAGTGACGGCAACAACGAGATTATCATTGGTGACTATGATAACAACGTCTATGCCTTTGAGCATCTTGTTAATAACACCTACAAGAGAATGTTTAGGTCCTTTGACCTTAACCACTCAGAAACCACTGATACCAGTCCCTATGCATACGAAGACCTAGAGGGAATCTCTGGTGACTTCAATAGGCGTATTTGGGATCATGCAGAGCATCTTCTTGCTGATGTAGATTTAGACAATGACGGTCTCAAGGAGATCATCGTTGCAGCCAATCTACAGGTGTATATCTTTGAAGAGGTAGGTCTCTTTGGCGGTGATGCTGTTCACTTTGTATACACATTCGACCTCAGAGATACAGAGTTTGGTGATCGTCCGAACTTCGAGGATTACGCAGACAAGATAGGCGCGATGGCGGCTGGGGATGACATCGATTATGATGGTCGTCCTGAACTTGCAGTGGCTGCAGGTCCGTATCTCTTTATCTTCAATGTCAATCCAGACTCTTTCGAGGAAATGGAGAATAATGATTATTTCGTCACAAGTCCTGTAATGGAAGGTCGTTACTATCTGCCCGGAAACGGAGATAACTCAATTTGGAAATATCACCAAATCAATGCAATGACGATGTGTGACACTGACAAGGATGGATATCGCGAGATAATCATCGGGGGTATACAAGATGTGCGGTTAGTACGTCAGAATGGATTTGTGTACCTCTACGAATGTGTTGGAGGAACATTCCAGCAGACATGGACCGCACCTACTGAGGTTACTACTTGGAATCCAATCAGTGTTCTGCTTCTCGATGATCAGGATTATGATGGTGAAACAGAAATTATCATTGGTCATAGTCAAGGATTCGACATGTGGGAACACATCCCTGGAGTGGATGATGGATATCAGAAGGTCGAGTATGTTACTGCCAGTCCCAACTATCCAATCATGCCGGTGAAGACTACATTCCCTGGTGCTGAAACCTATCCAATCTCAGGACGTTCGATTAAGGACATTGCATTCATTGATGCCGGTCCTCTAGCTGGTTCTGCTTGGATGGCTTATGAGGCATATGGAGTGAATCCGGAAATTCATATCAAGGGCTATGTAGATGATACTGATTATTGGAGTGCGGGAGCTAATCTAGGTAGTGCGCTGGTATACAACGGAAATTCAAGCAATATTGTCGAAGAATACAATCCATCAATTGCCGCCATGACCGACGGCAGTTTCAGCATCGCTTGGGAGGCTTATGATGCTGGTGGCATTCACTATCTCGCAATGACATATTTTGATAGCAGTTCAGGATGGCAAGGCATTCAGCTCAGCCCTGAAACCACTGGTCTTTATTGGGTTGATAGATTCAATCCTGGGGTCTTTGAGTTCAACTCGACTCATGTTGGTATGGTCTACACGTACAAGGCTAATCTTGCAATATCTGATATTGGCTGCTATATCATAAAGAAAGACCTTACAGGTGGATTCTCAGGCAAGCCGATGAACTTCAATAATTTCAATCGCATGAGAACACACGATATTGATGCCGTGCGACTAGCCGATGACCGCATTGCTGTTGCTCTATCTGCAAAGAATATCGATACATACAAACCTGACCATGATGTCTGGGTTGCTGTATCAAATGAGAACTTCAACTTCACCGGTGTGAATCCTCATCAAGCTACAACATCCTATAGCGAAGAAATGTTCGTAGATATCGACTACTTGAGAACTGGTGACCAGAGTCTTGTAGTAATCTATGAATCTCTGAACGAAATTCTTGAAGATAAACTGAAGATGGTGTCTAGTCAGAATGACGGAGCAACATGGAGTATTCCTGAAGAGGTAAATCCGCTTCCTCAGACTGTAACTAGGACGGAACAACCTGGTGGTATTGTTACATATTCAGTGTATCAACCATCTGCGTACTCACCAGCGTTTTGTGCTAGACCTGATGGAGGTTTCATATATGTATTCACGTTTGCCTCTGTTTTCAATTGGTATTCGGGCAGCGATAGGGGTTGGCTCCGACTCGTATTCAATGATATCGTATACGGAAGGAACATGCAATCTGACTGGGCATCAAATCACCTACGCGAAGTTGGTGACCTCGATGTTGGTGACACCGATGGCGATGGCCGCCGCGAAGTAGCTGTAGCCTTTGATCACCAAGTTGCCGTCTACGAGATGGATTCATCAACAAATGGAACCGGGTTCATGTTTTACTCTGAGGAATGGCTCTCTGCTGAGTTCGAATATCCTGTTACAGGCATTACTATCTCCGATAGCAACAGCAATGGTTGGGACGATCTCGCAATCTCGTGTGAACGGGGCGAGGTCTTCTTTATGGAGTATATCGATGTCTCTGAGGGTACTGTGCCACTAAGAGGTTCTACTGCGAACTTCTCAGCTACACCATCTGGATCTGGTTGGTTTGGCGGAGCAAACGGAATAGTATCCTATGATATCGATGGTGATGATAAGGAAGAGCTAATCGTTGCACCGTATACCAACAACACTGTTCAAGCATTCGATGAAGATGGTTCAATCATTTGGACTAATACCGATGCCGGAGCTGGATTCAAACGAGTCTATCTCTTCGACCTTACAAATGACACGATTCCAGAGGTTTTGCTTGCAGGCTTTGACAATGTGCTTAGGGTTCTGAATGTAACTGATGGAACTGAGCTATGGAATTACAACACTGCTTCAGGAGATGTTCTGTCCATTGACGTTGCAGATCTTGAAGGAGATGGCGAAGTCGAGATAGCTATTGGAACCAGTGCGGATGATGTATTCATCATTCATAACAACGGTTCCCAGTACTACAACTGGTCCCTTGCCATGGGAGATGTTTACCAGCTCAAGTTTGGAAACCTCACTGGGTCTGACCATCTAGACCTAGTAATGGTGACGGGCACTAAGCTTTCAGTCATGAATCCAACCAATGGTACTGTCATATATCAGACACCATCCAACTATGTTGCTACAGGTCCTAATTTGCAACTTGCTGACTTCAATGATGATGATGTTGATGATATTGTCTTTGCTCGTTTTGGATTCCAAATTCTGGATATGACCACTCAGACAATCATCTACAACTCAACACTATTCGATTCGACATACTTTGTACTCGATTTGTGGGTCTTTGATTTCGATGGTGATGGAGCACTAGAAATTGTTGGTTTCAATGGTCGTGGAGAAGTATTCATGGAAGATGTTGCTGGAGGAATAACTCAATGGCAATATTCTGCTCAATCACCCTATGGTCTATATGATGCTGAGGTTGGTAGCTTTGGCGGCTCAGGAGAACTGGATATTGTTCTAGGACTTGTAGACGGTTCATCAGCGGTGACTCTGGCAATAGATGGAAAGAACGGAATTCCAATTTGGTTCAATAGAACTGGAGGATTGCCCTTTCAAGTGTCTAGTGCTGATATCCATGGCACTGGAATGGATACAGCTCTATTGTGGGATATTGCAACATTCGAAATCATTGGCGTTGACAGCTATGAGCGTGTTCCAATAGTGGAAGATGATACGTATCATGCACATGAAATCTACTGGGAGTACGAGCTAGCTGACCTCTATGTTGGAGGTACTCATGTAGCAGACCTCAACAACGATGGCATCGACGAACTCGTCATGTGGGACAACAATGTCACGCTGATGCTCCTCAATGGATCTAACGGTGCACTGATGTGGAGTGTCGAGATGGATGGTTCCATCAACAAAGTCGAGGTTGGCAATATGGACGGTTCTGGGTGGCTTGACATAGTCGTACAGACAAAGTATGCTAACATCTTTGTACTCGAAGGTCAATCTGGTCAGACTATCGGAACGATTGCGAGACCTGGAACCTTTGAACCTAGGGACTTCTATGTCCGCAATTTCTCTGGAACTCTCGACAACAATGAAGTTGCTGTCCTCTGGCAAGATGCGACTCATGTTTTCCTAGAGTGGTATAATCACGATGGAGCAGCGCACTACAGGTCGAGTTCCAATGTGACCGCTCAAGTTCAGTACATGGCTGTGGGTGATATAACTGGCGATGGCTTGCCTGACGTTGCTATTGGTGGCTACAATAAAGCCACTCGGATCTACAGAGGCACTGATGGGCAGTTCATGAACATCCTTGGGACAGGTGGATCTTCAGTCTACGGATTGCTGATTGGTAATTTCACTGGCGATGCATATGCTGATTACGTCTGGGAAGACAATAGTCACAAGCTCCATCTTATTGACGGAGCCTCCAACACACAGATTCTCTTCCTCGATTTCATCAATCTAATCGATGAATACTACGCAGTTGACATCGATAATGATGGGCTTGAAGAGTTAGTTGTAAACATCGAGAAATTAGGTGTTCAAGCATTCAGTTACACCGGTGCACTTGATTGGTCATTCCAGGCACGGCTCCTAGTGAGCCAGCATGATTGGGATCTAACCTTCGGTGACATGGACAATGATGGTACCACCGATGTTATCATGACTAACCACGAATATATCGATGTCATCAGCGGTGCCACTGAAAGACTACTCTGGCACTTTGTATCGGATGACCGAAATGTGAAACCCAAGGTTGGACACTTCGTTGGAACGTCTGCTCCTCTAGATATTGTTTCATACCGATGGGGCCGAGTCTATGTAGTTTCAGGTACGGATCCCGTACCTACTCCACCTGCATCACCTTTACCAATGTTGGAGGCTTCCTTCAATCTTGGTGAAATTGTTGATATTGCTGCTGGAGTCGGAACACCAGTGGCTCTACTGTTGTTGATGCCTATTGGTTTGGTCTGGTACAGAAAGCGTAAAGAAACAGAATAAACTGGACTGCCCCTCCGCAACGAGGGGCACTCTTCCTATTTTTTAATCATTATTTGACTTAGGATATATAGAAGTCCCAATATTCGCAAAAGTTAACGTTCTAGTGCCTAACGGAGAATGAAACAGAAATCCTAGGTTAGTAGTGATTCAAAAAAAGGAGAATTGGTCCCGATTTCACTCAGGACCGTCTGTTTTGTTCTTATTCCTCGATTAGCCGTATGAGAAATCTATGGAATCTCCCGGTTT
>JARGGA010000014.1:0-8235 GCA_029210805.1 Candidatus Thorarchaeota archaeon | reverse complement strand
TTTTGTTCTTATTCCTCGATTAGCCGTATGAGAAATCTATGGAATCTCCCGGTTTTCTCAATTTGATGATTAGTACGATGATCAAAATGGCACCTCCTGCTCCTCCAACAGTGATCATTATAATCATCACAGTGTCTGCATCTAGTTCCCACCAAGGTGGTGTAATAGGAGTTACATTGTACACTAGGAATTCCCGTCCAATTGTGGAAAATGTGTACATTGCAGCACCTGTCCAAAGCGTTGGATCCTCTGTGGGAAAACTTGACAAAGACTGTGAGAAGGTACAACGTGAGTTTGCAGCGTGGGAAACATTCGGACTTCATGGACTAGACTATTGGGTTGATAGAATTGTTTCAGCAGAAAATGTCACCTATCACGATCCTGTGAATTCGACTCTGGTGGTAGAGGAACCAATTGATTATGAGTGGAATGAAGGATTAGGAATATTCCTACCGGATGCAAGTGTCTATCCCTACAATACAGGAATGGCTCAAGCAAGCGATGGAAACTATTCCCTCTTTGATGCTTCAGGAGGGCTTGACAATGTAAGTGCCATTGTGGATTGGGGTCATGATGAAGAAGGAACCGGAGGAGCGAATCCAGAAGCCGATATCATAATGACCTTCGAAGATCCTCTAACAATCAGTGTGCTTGACGAACTCAATTTCTCTGTAGGACAATCATCTGGTGACTTTGAACAAATCTCTGCTGACCGTATGAGTATCAACATATACAACTCTCGACAGCTTTTGATAGATGTAGATGATGCGATGTCCGAACGCGAATGGAACTGGTTCAAGTATGCGAAGATTGTTGTATACAATGGAGGTAACTACAGTATCAATTCGCTGGAGCTAGTGCAGGTCTATAATCTACTGACAGACGTGCTCTCAGTGACAATTGGACCATTTGACTTTGAAGGCAATAACTACTGGACTGGTGACACAGAGTTAGACAAGATAGTTGCTGGAACCTCTGTTGGTGAGTTCATCTGCATTGGATATGACAGTGGCGACTATGAAGTCTTGTGGGAATCATATGATGACGACCGATACAAACTGGATGCATATGTATGGGACATTGAGTTCATTGACACTATGCCAAATGTGGCAAACTATGTCAAGATGTTTGACCTAGACATGGAGCCAGGACTTCTTGGCTACAATTCATGGTCATATGGTGTTCCTGCACCTCTCATTCCTGATCCTGATTTCCTTGGTGCCTATCCCGGTGGTGATGGAGAACCAGTGTATTTTGTTGGAACCGATGGATACAGTACGATATCTTTTGATATGAATGGAGAATATTCAACGCTTCCATATGGAATTATTAATTCAGACATCATCAAACCATATACTGCGGCCGAGATGGCTTGGTTATGGCCTGAGTGGGGATTGTATCCAACTATCATTAGCACAACCTATAATCCAAATGCACCCTATGTTGCCGAATCATTGCCGCATGGAAGAGCCACAATGGACTTCTATAGTCGATATGGTCCAACAGATCCGTACCTTAGGATGGGATCGATACAAGAACATGATGCAACCGGGCAGATTACTCAGTTGCTTTATAGTTCTAAGACAACTCCTCGGTTATCATTCAAAGACTACGATGCAGACGGCGACCTGGATATGATAATCTCCAATGGTTATGTGTACATGTGTCGCAACATGGCTGAGGAAGAAGGTGAACCGGCTTTCATGCTAGAGCCAAGCTATTTGGCTGACATCAATGAACAGACTGGAAGTATCGTCTGGGGACAACCCGAATGGTTTGATATAGATGCAGATGGGGACCTGGACCTCATCCTCTCATACGCTACAAAATATGGATGTACTGTCTTCCTCAACAAAGGTACTAATTTGGATCCTATCTGGGTTGAGGATAAACTGCTTCTGAAGAATGCGAATCCCATGACAGCAATGACAACCTTGGAATTGAAGGATGTCCGGATGATTCCAAACACAGGTGGCTCAACTCTTCAGAAATATGCTGAAGCTTCAGATTTCGAGCTTCAAGGAGATTACCATATGGGCGTGTATGATCCAGCTGCCAAACAGCTGACGTTAGCGATGGCCGCTTACGATTCCATGGAGAGCTACCTCGTAGCAACTTATCCGACTGTGTCAAGAATGGAGTTCTGTATCAAGTATTCTGAAAGTTTCAAGAATTTAGGTTTCCATATCCATGAGTCATGGAACACTGACTTTGATCTAAATGATTGGACCTTGTCAATATCATCTGGAGACCTGGATGGAGATGGTAGAGGTGAGATAATTGTTGGTGACTATGACAACAATGTCTATGCTTTTGAGCATCTCACAAACAACACCTACAAACGAATGTTCCGATCATTTGACCTGAACCACACTGTTGTATCAGATGAGAGTCCCTATGCGTACGAGGAACTTGAAGGCATCTCTGGAGAGTTTACTCGACATATCTTTGACCACGCAACACATCTCATGACTGGTACTGACCTCGACCAAGATGGCTTCTTGGAGCTCATTGTTGTAAGTGATCTACAGGTGTATTTCTTCGAGGCAACAGGGATAGATGACACACTCTCGCTTGCATATACTTTTGATCTCAGAGACCTTGGATATATGGATGTGGAGTTTGATATCTGGGAAGACCTTGAGCAAATCACTGCTCTTGACGCAGGTTCTGACTTAGATTCAGATGGACGGAAGGAACTGGTTCTCGCGGCTGGAGGATTTATCTTCATTTACAATGCGGAGGTAGGCAGCTTTGATGGTATGGAGAGCACAGATTTCTTCAGTTCATCATCTGACAAGAGCGGTCGTTACTATTTGATTGGAAATCCAAAAGCTGCTGGCTCGCTTGAACATGCATCCATCAATACCCTTGTGACTGGCGATACTGACCAAGATGGGCATCCTGAACTGATTGTTGGTGGTCTTGTTGATTCTCGTCTGTTGAAGAGCGATGGATTCGCTTTTGTGTACGAATGCCGTGGAGGTACGTTCTACAAGGCATGGAATACGTCTGAAGACCGTTTCTATTGGAATCCTGTTTCAAATATTGTCATTGATGATCAAGACTATGATGGACTCGATGAAATAATCATTGGGCATTCTTATGGGGTTGACATCTATGAGTGGCTTCCCGGAACAGACTCCCAGTATCAGCTTGTAGAATCAATCACATCTTCCCCCAACTATCCGGCCATTGCATCGAATTCAGTAATTAATCAGCAATTCGAAACATTCACTGTGTCCAATCGGTCTGTTAGCGACCTCACGTGGACTGTTGATGGATCTCTAGCTGTCTATGTCTATTCAGATGGAGGCGTTCTGAAATATAGAGGTTATAATCCTGATTACGATGATTTTGATCATCCTATACCCTTTGGTGCTCAGATCTATACGGGTGCTGAATACGGTGGAGGAAGCTCAATAGATTATGAGATGGAACCATCTATCATTGGAACCCCAGAAGGATACTACATGAGTTGGCGAACACGGCGTTTAGATGGACAATATGACCTCTGGGTGTCATTGTATAATATTTCAAAGTCTGTACCAGATTGGGAGGATCCTATAGCCTTTTATCCCGATGCAATATCTCAGATAGAATGTCCCAAGGTTTTCGAATACAATTCGACTCATATCGGGATAATGTACACACTGCGATTTATTGCTGGGCAGGACCAATTAAGATATCATCTTCTGAATAAGACCCTCACCGGTGGATGGAGTTCATGGAGTACATCACATATTGTTGATTTCCCACGATATCTTGATTATGACGTCCATTCAGGCTCTATCGTCAAACTTGATGATGGACAGTTTGCCATCGCTTTCTCCGCTCGGGATACCGCATACGGAAAAAGTGACTATTATATCTGGACTGTAATTGCCAACGAATCAATGTATGTTGCTGATCAAATTATCCACCAGGCAACAACTTCGTTCTATGATGAAACCTACCCAGATATTGAATATCTCCGTTCAGATAACAAGACCCTTCTGGTAGCATATGAAGTCAGAGGTGTTGCGTTTGATGAACGAATAGGCATTGTTTCGAGTTCGGATAATGGTACGAGCTGGAGTATACAACAAGACCTGAATCCATATCCCAATTACCTAAGCCGCATCGATTATCCCGGAGGGTACTTCCAATACTACAACGATACTAACAGAATGTTCAGACCTGAAGCATACTCACCTACCGTCCTCGGACTATATGACGGTGGATTTGTCTATACTGCTGCTTTCACTTCAGTTGACAACTCAGTCACCGATATCCATGATATAGTATATGGAATTGTACGCGAAACTGACTGGGCATACAATCATCTTGGTGGTGTCGATCAAATGGCTACTGGAGACACGGACTCCGATGGCCGGCAAGAAATCATTGTATCCTTTGGTAACCAATTTGCCGTCTATGAGATTAAAGAATCCACAGACGGGACTGGTCTAATGACCTATGAGGAGGTCTATCTGTCTGGTAAATTTGTGACGGATATCACGGGAATTACAGTCTATGATTCGAACATGAATGGCTGGCAAGAAATCGCAATTTCATGCAGATATGGTGATGTGTTTGTTATGGAATACAGCGACCCGTCACACGGAGCTACGCCATTTGGCTTTTCGGAACAAATTTCGGAGATTGTGACGTATGGTATGGGAATGCCCGCGTGTCTGAAGACATTTGATTTCGATAATGATGGTCGAGATGAGGTATTACTCGCTCCTGTTGCCGGCGGTTTTCATCTTATTGATGATGATGGAACCATAATCTGGAATGTGACAATGGGGTCAATGTTAGCCGATTCTGAAATCGCGGACCTAGATGGTGATGGCGTGCAGGAGTTCATCTGTAAGGACATGAACGATAACATCGTTGTATTTGACTTATCAGATGGAAGTCTCTTTTGGAACTATTCGTTATTGACTGGGAATTACACCCGAGGTTTCGATATTGGTGATCTTGATGGTGATAATACTCTGGAGATTGTGGTTGGCACTAGTGACGGAAAGATTTGGATATTCAACCATACAGGGGATTTGTGGCATGTGGAAGATGTAGGTTCTGATGTGAAAGATGTTGCAATTGGGGACTACACTAATGATACCATAATGGGTGTCGCATATGGTAACAGTACCTTTGCCGTCAGAGTGATCAATCCTCTCACAGGGACCCTCCTCTATGAAACACCTAACGACATGGTGCAATCAACGGGTGACCCAATAATTGCGCATGATTTCAATGGAGATGGCTATGATGACGTCATCTTTGGAAGAAAATTCGTGAGGATAGCTGATGTCATTACTGGCACCCTCATCTATAACTCAACAGTCGAAAGCTGGACTAGATCATTAATAGTTCAAGATTTCGATGGCGATGGCACAGATGAATTATTTGTGGCAACTCAGGATGGCGGAATGTATCTTGTTGAATCTGTCACTCTGAGGAATCAATGGTACTATCAGTCAGATTTAGGTGATTGTTACTATGTTGAAGTTGGTTCTCTTGGAGGAACTGGTACATATGACATTCTTATGGCAATGAACAATTCTCTTGTTATTGCGCTTGATGGGAAAAGCGGACTTCCAATGTGGATGAATATTACCGGGTCTTGGCTTCAAGGAATTGCTACCGCAGATTTCGATGGTGATGGCGAAGATAATGCTCTAGCATGGTTCTGGCCATACGGAACCTATTATTCATACTTGAAGGAATTCAAGGCAATTGGTCTTCCAACCCCCATTTGGGAAGTAGTATTCCCTGCTCATCCTGCGTATTGGCAAGTTGATACTGGATATTCTGCATTCCAAGATGTCTGGACTTGTGATGTCGATGGTGATAATTGGGCAGAGGTCTTTGTGAAAAGCAACGATAAGTATCTCAGCATGTGGAGTTCTCACTATGGGACAATGACTTGGAATATCACCTTAGGCGGTGGTACTATTCAAGATGTCTTCTTTGGCGACCTAGATGGTGTTGGGTCTCTTGACGTAGCTGTTATTGTAGATGGTGATGAAGTTAGACTCTTTGAAGCAGAAACAACAAACAAACTCGGGAAAATATACGCTCCGTCTCTGTATAGGATTCCTGACTTAGCTATTGCAGATTTCCGTGCTGGACCTGGATATGAGTATGACGAAGTTGCTGTACTCTATGAGAGTACCTTGAATGTGAGATCCTATGTTTCATGGTATGAAGGTGATGGTACCTTGATGTACACAAACAGTGTCGATTCAAACAATGGTGTAGCACACATGGCAATTGGCCTGTTTACTGGTGCGACCACTTACGATGTTGCTATGGGTAGCAAGGAGGGAACTGTCCGTTTCTTCAGCGGTGATGATGGTGTTCTAGATTGGTCCTATGCAATTGGGTTCTATATTGAAGACATCGTGTTTGGTGACTTTACAGGCTACTCCCGCAATCAAGGAGTCGCAGTTGAGTACAATGATCATGTCGTTCTGTTAGACACATTCACTCAGTCCCCAATGGTCTTGTTGAATTTCACTTTCGGGTACCTACGCGATTATTATTGCGCAGATCTCAACGGCGACAGCTATGATGAGGTCATTGCTTACATCCGTTCTGATGGAATTCGGACATACAATACAACCGGTGATGAAGTCTGGACGTTTGAAGCTCCATTGAGGTATACCCTTAATGACCCATTCACTGATGTTCTGGTCGAGGATATCAATGACGATGGCTATCCTGATGTCGTACTTGTGAATTACGAGTATGTTGATATTATTGATGGATCTACTGGTAATCTCCAATGGCACTATATCAGTGAAGGCAGGGTACTTGGTGTTGCTGCATCGATAAGGCCGCACAAATTCGATACCCGGTATAATTTGGCTGTTGTTGACATCAGTTCCTTGAGTATTGCATCATACTACGAATCAGCTCCGGCACTTCCTCCACCTCCCTTATTGGCTGAGGCATTGGGTTTCGATTCCATAGAAATCGTTACTGTAGCCACCGTTACAATATTGCCACTACTGGCGGTTCTAGTTGTGATGACACGACGGATTCGTAAGAAGGAATAAACTCCTGTGACTCTCCAATTAGAGGAGAGTCATCTATCCCCTACATTACTCGCTAGGAGTACTCGAATCCGAGGTCTGTTCCTCGATCAAAATACAATCGACAATCTCAAAGTAGCAGTCAGTAAATGATATGCTTATGCACTTTGTATCTGAACTGATATTCAGACCTTCAATAAGATAGGGCGATTCTTTAGTTCCGTTTCCAGGAAATCCATATGTCACGTTGAAGTCTGAATTGTGTGTGATGGTTATCGGACTATGTACTTCATAGGATGAAACAGTAGTGATACTGACAATTGATGGGTCATTAATCTCAAATGTTGCCACACTTGAAGAAGCGAACATAATAATCACAATGAAGAAAATTGAGGTTATGAAAGATACAGGTTTCATCTAATGCTCCACTCACCTGACTCGCTGTAATTTTTGAGCACTCGCCCACATCTTAAATGATTCCATAGATCGTATTCAGATATCTCCCTTTGAGGTTCTCCGCCAACTACTACTTTGTGCCAAGGGAATAAAGCACTTTTCGTTTGAAAGTTACGCCTTCTCCAGTTCGATAGTCTTCGACTTTCTCAAATGCTTTAAGTTTGATAGATTCTGCATCAACGCCTTGTTTCTTTGCTAGGGATTCTATCTGATCTCTCCATCCATATCCCAACATTTGATCCCACCAATCATCTAGCGTTAGATACTCGAATTCTACTATTTCGTGCAGGATTGATGTATCTCTAAGCCCTGAATGCTTGAGAATTATTTCCCACCCCGCTTCATTTTCTTTCTGATAAGTTCGTCTTGCGGGGTGTGAATAAGAACTCACGAATCTTTCCATCCACTCAGTATCTTCTTGCAGCATCCATGTGCTGATTCCCACTTTTCCCCCGGGTTTCAAGACTCTCACTATTTCATTCATTACTGTGTCAGGACCTGTAGCTTGATTCTTTGAGAAATCGAAATTGAGCCTCCACCCAAGAAAACCTGAGATGGCGAAATCAAAATGGTTGTTAGGGAATGTCATTTCTGAAGCACTCATAAAATGCACTTTTGAATTCGTGACATTACATCGAGCAAGCTCGGAGTTAGAATGGTCCACCCATCGTTCTACCTTATCCAGTCCGATAACAGAACCAGATGGACCAACTCTCATTAGTGACGCATGCAGTGTGGAACCACCACCTGT
>JARGGA010000397.1 GCA_029210805.1 Candidatus Thorarchaeota archaeon | reverse complement strand
AGCCCATGTGTTCAAGTTTAGTAAGTTGATGACTAATCCTGCTAATGTCCATCGCAAGCAATTCAGCTAATTCTGATACATTGAATCTATCAGCTTTGGTTAGAAGCGATATGATACGGATTCTCGTTTGATCTGCAAGTGCCTTGAATATTTTGACAATTTCATCTACTTCACCGTTATTCACTTCAACAGAGATAAGGTTCTTTCTTGTTATTGTCAAAATTACAACACCTCTTGCATTTGAACACTTGAACAATTGTTCAAGTGTTATTAAGCGTTACCTTAGTTGCAGAGAATAAAGCGGAAACTGTTCCTCACAAGAACTATTATTTGGAAGAAGAAGCGCATTTCACTGGGACCAATTGGTGAGAAACACCGCCAACTGATGTTCTTACACCTTTGAACTTGGGTTAACTGTTTAACCCCAGTTTTGCAGGGACGCAAAGGCTGTAGGAGACGCAAATTTGAGTAGATATAATGAATCTGAAGATAAGGGGACGGGTCAAAGCACTCGTTACGAAGAACTATTCAATTCCTCGCCAATGGCATATTTCTCACTTAGTCCACATGGAATTATCCAACAAGTAAATCAGGCTGCAGCAGATCTCCTAGGTTATAGTACATCCGACTTGCTAAAACGGAATATCTCGTCGCTTTTCCCAAGGAATGGTACTTCGTCTGATGCTGGCAAGTTGCTTTTATCAGAGGTTCTTCAGGGTAAGGAGATTAGAGATCTCGATGCCCAGATGATGAATTCAGAGAGCAACCGAATCTGGGTCAGTCTTACTGCAAGCTTGCATAAATCATCTGACTCAAAGATTTCGATTGGAATGATGGCAGTCAATGTAAACAGAAGGAAGGCAGCTGAAGCAAGGGCAAAAAAGGATAGGGAACGTTTCTCTTTGGTGCTAGAAGTGATGACTCATGACCTCAATAATGTAAACCAGAGTCTGATTTTTTCATTGGGCCTGGTAAATGAAATGGATCACATACCTGAAGCAGGGCGAAATTTAGTGCAAGGAACGATTGATGAAGTTCGGCGAGCTGCCAGAATGATTTCGAATCTTAAAGCAATAATCGATCTTAGCGAGAAATCCTTAGGATTTGAATGGACCGATATCAATTCAGTAGTTGAAAATGCTGTATTCCAAGTCGAAGATGAATTACCTGGCAAGCGTATCATAGTAAATACCGATTTCGAAAAAGAGCAGTTCATAGTTGAAGGCCATCAGAATTTACAAAAAGTCTTTTTCAATATTTTACTCAACTGTGCACAATTTGATAATTCGGATGAAGTTGTTGTCAATATCTCCGCTGCAAAAACCAAAGATAATGACAAAGTACGAATAACCATTGAGGATTTTGGTCAAGGTATTCCTGATTCATTGAAAGAACATATTTTCAGAAGGTCTGGTGAATCGGAAACTCAAATTGTTGGTAGAGGATTGGGCCTTACCCTGGTAGACCGAATTATCGCATCATTGGGTGGTTCGATTTGGGCAGAGGACCGTGTGGAAGGTGATCATACGAAAGGTGCGAAGTTCGTGGTGATGCTTCAATCCTGGAATGAGCTGAAGATTCTGGAATGTGGTAAATCTTCTTGTATAACATTCTACAAATCCGACCATTGCCTTTTCTGTGACCCGACCTATGAAATTCTGTTGAGTGTTATGGATGAACTCGGTATTCCTCAATCTGTTCTTCAAGTAGTCAATGTTGATGATCCGAATTCTAATGTGAAAGAAGGAGAGTTGCCAATGCTTCCGACTACACGGATATGTAGCACCGAGATAACAGGGTTTGCAGATGTCGACGCTGTTCGCACCGCAATTATGACTCTCCTAATGCAGCCATGTTATCCCTACTAGTCGATTTCTGTATTTGATGATTTATACCAAAGGATTATTGCTTCGACTAGTCCCTATGTTCATGATTTACGATGGAATTCGGTGTGCAGATTGAACCTCAGTTTGGGTTCACATATGATGCTGTTTTGGAAATATCAAACGCGGCAATTAATAATGGATTCTCCACCCTTTGGTTTTCTGACCATTTCATGCTGGACAAGGATGCCACAGATAAAATCCTTCTAGATCCTTGGCTATTGATGACCGCCCTTGCCAGAGATAACCGTCAGATACGATTGGGAAGTCTTGTCTTTTGCAATAGTTATCGACCCCCTGGTTTACACGCAAAAATGGCCGCTACTCTAGATCTTCTTTCTGATGGACGACTTGAATTTGGAATAGGTGCAGGGTGGAAGGAAATTGAGTACAACGCATATGGGTATGAGTTTCCCGATGCGCATACGAGGATCAACCAGCTAGCCGAAGCTCTCCAAATAATCAGGGGCATTTGGGTCAATGACAAATTTAGTTTCGAAGGTGAACACTATACAGTTGATGACATTGTTTCATTCCCAAAACCTCTACAATCTCCGCATCCCACAATATGGATTGGGACAATGTATGGACGCAAGAGAATGTTAGAAGTTACTGCCAAATACGGAGATGGAATCAATGTGGCATGGGCTTATACTGCAGAACAATGCAGCAAGATGTTTTCTCGAATGGATGAATTTGCTAAGAAATATGATCGGGATCCCAATGAGATAAAACGGTCTGTAGGATTCTGGACACGCTGTTTCGAATCAGTGGACGAAATGGAATCTGCCATTATTGAAGGCGCTGAGAAACGAAAAGTGAGTATTGATGACTATCGGAAACGAATTACTTCTGCGATGTGGGGTACATGTGAGATGCTTGTAGAGAAGCTTCAAGCTTATGAAAAGCTTGGTGTTTCTCACGCTATCTTGATGCTTCCTAGTGAATCAGAGAAGAGCCAAATCGAGATGATAGGAAATTCTGTAATTAAAAAGATATGAGGTCGGATTTACAAAAAGAAAACTGAGAGAGAGGGGCAGATGCCCCATCGTCTCTCTAGAAAGTCATTGTTCTGTCATGCTTGAGCACTTCATCAATCATCGTAGCGGCACCTGCCACTTCGACTCTTGGATCACAGAAGTCGGCTTCCGTCATTCCACGAAATTCGTAGGAATTGGAACACACCTGTATTTTGCCGCCCCCGTCAAGGAATGCTGTGATTAGATCCAGGAGAGGTGGAAAACCAGGAGCCTTGATTTTTTGAGGAATTCCCTTCTTCATAAGATAAACTGCATCCATCATCAGGAAAATGTCAGTTTGTACATCCTGTGCTTGAGCGGTAGTTCCAGTTACAAAAGGTCCATAGCAACGTTCGGCAGCTTCTGGGCCCCATTGACCAATAATATATAGACTTGGCATATTTTTCATATCTCCTTACATAACAATTAGTTCAGCCCAGAAAAGCACCAAACCAAGAAGGTAGAACAGTGACACTATCAGATTCGTGATGTGTGAGCTGTGCATTGGTGCACCCTGCATGGTCTTCATG
>JARGGA010000396.1 GCA_029210805.1 Candidatus Thorarchaeota archaeon | reverse complement strand
CCTGCAACCGAGAGAGAGGAACGACCCTCTCGACTTCTGCGCGGTATTCCTCAAGTATGACAGATGGAGGGTCCTCCTTGTGGATGGTGAATTCGTACGTCTCTCTCATCCACGGATTTCCGGTGGTCGTTGAAAGGATTGACCAGTTGATCTGCTTATCCAGAATTTGTGCACTCAGTCTCCATGTGCCTCTCGACCAGTCAAAGCCGGTAGTGTCTACATTCTGTAGCGCCTCCTCGAGTATGGCATACTTGTGGAGATTTGAGGAGGTCAGGTCCATGATGGCATCGATATTCAGCGTGACCGAATGCAGGGTTCTCTTTATTGGATCATATATCTCAGTACACTCGGTCAACAACCCCATGGTATGAAAGTCTAGCTCTATCTCTTCCAGCCCCTTGAGAGGATTCCCATTCAGAAGGTCCACGAACTCCACTCGGAAGTTCTTCCCCTCGGGTCGCAAAAGCAATGTGATGCCTTCCCCAGGGGTCGCAGCAAGAAGCTCCTTGCACGTATCAGGAACATGAAACTCATCAGGAAAGAACCTGCTCCGATGGACGAGTGGTTTCAGGAACGAGAGGGAGTCAACATAGGTGATATCCTTCCGATGGTCCCATGTGAGGGTCTTCCCGAATGATCGAAGTCCCGATTCTCGGACCGGCGTCCGGAGGAATCTAATCAGCTCTCTGGTCTTGAGAAACACCCGTTTCTCTTTCTGTGAGCCTCCTTCCAGCTCGACCTCATAGACCTCCAGCTCCTCATTCACACTTACCATCACCTCTACAGGAATCGTCCTGTGCTTTGTCCCACCAATCCTTAGGAGGGACTCTTGGATGGAATCAGGAAGGGGAGGTATATGACTTGGTGATGCTTGAGGAGTTGTGGGTGTTTCGAGCCTGAGCCAGGGGATGGTGTCATATCGCCCACTGGGCCTCCCATGTTCAAGGGTGAATGGTGTCCAATGTATCTCGCCATCTAGTACTCCCTGCACAGGAATCCAGACGTACAGGGTTCCACACTCTCTCGAACAGACCACTGGGACCTTCTCTGCAGAAGCAAGAGCATTTTGGGCGAACTTCCTCAACTCTTGAGGAGTGGTATTACACCAGTAGTGCTTTTGTGTGAGCCATTGACTCCTCAAACCTTCAATCAGACCTGTGACAAACCTTCCGTCCTCTTGAGGGATGAGAAGGAGCGCATTGTATCCAGACTCACTCTCCTCCCAGAGGATGGCACCTATCTGTTCTTGTTCCATTGACCTCTCAGGAAGCCTGAGATTGGACAGAATCTTTGCCCGTGACCTGAGGTTGGATAGAAGAGCCTGAAAACTGTAAATTGTTCTTAGCTCGTTATCATGTATATGCAATCCTATCTGATAGAAGGTCCATTCTGCCACAGAGGTCCAGAGACCTTCAGCCACTGACATACTGTTCGAACCTAGTGCAGCTAGAACCGCAAGGAACAGGTTATTGCCATAGAGCGTGAAGAGGTCCAGACACTCATCAAGCGAATCTTGTAAAAGTTCTCTATTCTGGAGGTTCAATAAATCTAGGAGTTTCTCTCTGAGAGGAAGGAGTGCAATCCAGACCTCTTTCCGTTTTGGATCTTCTAGGATGATCTTCTTGATTCCGAGAAGAGCTCCAAGAAGGAACACGGAGGTCTTCAGTGAGGGTTCCTCTCGGAAGAGAGATAGCTGCTTTGCACAGTATCGCTCTATCTTTGTGCAACATTGTCTCAGTTTCTTTGACACATACCTCTGGTCCTTCAGATGTCTGGCTGCATAATAGATTCGTCGTAGTTCCTGCTCACGATTCTTGATGGTATCTATCTCTCCATACTCAAAGTCCTCTCCCATGGGCGTATAGGTGGGAGGTTTGAACACATCATCTTCAGGCATCTGTTGGGGAGTCTGTTCATACCTCCAAGGCCGTGTGATACCCTCATCCCTAGGTGTGGAGAGAGTGTAAATATAGCGTCTGGAACCCCGTGGTCTTGGTGGAGGTCGTGTCACATCAATGCTCATCCTATCGCTTATGGATGACCTTGCAGATGGGTTCACGGTCTGGACGACCGACTTCCAGTGGGGTTCTCTCTTCTGGGTTTCTCTTCTTAGTGAATCACTAGGAATCTGTTGTCTCTGTCGGAGGACAGTTGGCACAAGGGTCAATGCATGGTCAAGAAGGTTGGAATGAGTGGAAAGGCGTTCATCAGATACCATAATACTTGAGAGAGTCACTCCTCTTCCATGCATGGATTGAATCTTGATACCATCTCGGACCACATCCTCTGGTGCAACAATGCCATCTCTCCTTGCAAGCCCTCTGAAGGTTTCAGTAAATCCCACTAGTTGGGGGACATGGATAGTGGCTCTCCAAGGAGTCGCCTGAGTCGGGGTGTCCTGTACGATGATTCTCACATCCTCCTGCTGTGGGTTCATCCACCAGAATTGCCTTGGTGCTGTTGGGAGATTGTAGATGATCTCATCAAGATGGGTTCTACGTAAGGAATCATACCTGAGTGGGGTGACACACTTTCTCTGGTAGTGGATATTCATGCGGGTGTGATGAGTTCCTCCATCAATCCAAATGATATTACAGTCGGACTGAGGGAACGTGTCAAGTAGTTTCTGCTCAAGGGTTCGAATGAGATGTTGCTGATGTCCTGGGACCATACCTTGAAACTCCTCCCACCCATCAAGAACAATGATGTATTTCCCCTCCTCCCTCTCAGGGAGAAACGCAGAAACGTTGAAGCATAGTTTGTCGAAGGCATCACTTCCTTCTGTGAGTACCTCGTCGATGTTGTGACTCAAGTCCAAGAATCTTGTAGACCAGAGAGTATTGGTGAGATCCCGATACATCTCTTGAGATATCCTTCTCTGCTTGTGCAGCGTTTCAAGACCAAAACGTTGCTCAAGCAATTCGTCTGTCTTGTAGTCCCCCATGAGGTCCAACCACACGATTTCTGTCGGAGTCGAGGACGTATCCATGCATTCCTTGATATGATGGAGGAGATGCCAGTTCCGAGAGAGGTGTGCCGCAGTAATCCCCGAAGACGTGGGAGAAGGGACAGATACATAGAGGGTGAGGGTGCGGCCATCTTGTTCCCTATCGATGAAAGGATCTTCAATGGGGATATTTCTAGGGGTGTCTAGCTCATCGAGAAGGTCTGCGGGACCCTGTGATGGTGTAACAAAGATTGAGATCCTGGGAGTGTTATCTGCAAAATTCAATGGTTCAGGTGTGACTGAGAGTGTGTTCTTGTTTTCAACAAGCTGATGAATGAATCCTGTCATCAGGTCTTCAATGAGGTGTTGATAGGCAGGATATATCTCCAAGGGACTCTGGTCTGAATCAAGAACAATGACTCCTTTCCACAGGGATGTAGGAGGGCTTGAATCCTTAGTGGCAATAGTTCTATACTCTGCGATGAGTTC
>JARGGA010000013.1 GCA_029210805.1 Candidatus Thorarchaeota archaeon | reverse complement strand
CCACTGGAAGAGAGATTCTGGAACCCAAATATGAGCGTATTTCCAGCAAAATAGCTGAAGCGGAATCTCTGCAGGAGCAACTCCTTGTTGCTATTGACATGCTTGATCAAGTTAGATTCGAGGATGTTGAGAATGGATTCTTTGGTGAGTCTTACCTTATGCATCAAGCAGTTCGCGATTCCGGGTCTCCAATGCGTGTGATTCACCTAGGCGAGATTGATGCCCAATCCGCTTTGGAACGACATTCTCTTTCTGATACGATACGCGCCGCAAGAGGTGGAGTCCTAGGAACAGTTCAGTTGCGAGAAATAAATGACTCAGTGATTGGTGGGTTGGTTTCTCACCTAAGTGGCGATAACGCAACCTGTCGTTTTTCATCTAGAAGTCTTCGCAGTGGAATTGTTGAAGGCCCTATGTGTTCCTGTGGCAGGCCAATAGACACACGGGGTGTTCTATGTCCCCATTTAGTATCATTAGGGATGGTTGCTTCGCGAGAGCAGAAGGTATATTCTGACTACGTGATTCCGCTATCACTGGGCGAATCTAGTCCTTCTGGTGTTCTAACACGATTACGTTTCATAGAAGGAAGCGAAGAGGGACGTGTAAAACCAACAAGACTTGGTCGTCTGGTTAACCGACTCTATTTACGAATCAAGACGGCTAGGGAGCTTCTTGCAATGCTCCCGTTTGTTGAAGACAGTTCAAGTCTAATTTCTATGCTACGCCATTTAGTTTCTATAGAGAGTTATCAGGCTCTTGACGAGAAGTTCGATTTTCTAGTAGCCATGGCGGCTTCCACCCGCATGCATCATGACGAAATGGCTGAGCAACTTGGACTGCCAGTGGGCGATTTGTTATCCCTCTTAGATCGCTCACGTTGGCTTTTGTATGCGATAGCGTCGATAGCACGAGAAGGCAATCTTTCCTACGTTGCTGGTCTGGCTCAATCGCTCTGGGAGGAACTTGATTCACGATTTGAAGGTGATATTGATGGTAGTAACTGATGGAACTTCTACACTTGAAGAAAAGAATAGTGAAGATTCAATCGATGAATCTTCAGTTTCGATTGAAACTCCAAAATCAGATGAGTATGACATTGTGAAGGTGTTCCAATCCATAAAGCACAAGACAGCGGTCTATGAGAATGGCTTGGTACTTGGAGTACACACTTGCGGAATTCCCGGCAAACGCGGTGTTCATCTGGACCTGGCTTATGTTGTGGATTTGAGACGAGCATCATTTGGAAAGACTACAATAGCAATGCAATCAGGGCTTATTGAAACTCTGAATCGTGATATTGAAAGCGTCTTGAGGGATGTCGATCTTGATGAGAATCTGATTGAGGTTTCCAAGCGTACAACCCGTGGTCGCGTTGAGTTTATGATGCTCTGCGCAAATCCAAATCACCCTGGCTCTCTAATTCACATCACTAGAACCGTATATGTGATTGTGAATGATGTAAGGCCAAGCACTGATCTTTCATGGCTGACAGAGCCAAGTCGGATTCTGAATGCAGAAGATTTCTTACTAGCTAGAAGGAGTGATATGCGATCATTCCTCTCAGAAATGCAAACACGAGTTTTTTTGGAAAAATGGGATGCATTCAATGAGAGTATGAAAGAGGGCTGGTTTGGCCTCCTTGCATTGTCTTTCTCAATAATTGGATTAGTATCGTTGATTGGAGCTGTTCTCATTACCGCAAGCTCCCTAATAATGCCCTTAGTTGCAGCATCGGCAGGAGCATTTGTTGGTGCATGGTTGATGAGAAACTCGCGAATGAAAATGTCTGATTTTCATGAAATGCTTGAATCTGAGCGTGTAAAGACAAATAAAGTCGGAGATGGATATCGACTAGATCAGAGTATTTCTTTGAATGAAAGCAAGTTACAGCTTCAAAGGGATCTTGGTTTTGTTGTGTCACCGCTGATGGCCGCAGTTGCAGGTTCAATTGGAATTGGCGATTACGAAGGTGCAGTTACATCTTCATGTTTGGTATTGGATGAATGCGTTCGTTATTCTCAGGTTGACTCGGAATCCATGGGTGATGAAGGTCTATCAAAATTCATTGGCCTTTTCAATAATCTTGAAGTTGAGGTGGATGAGGCTGAATTGTCCCTTTCTTATGTTGGATTAAGCAACCACATATCATCATCCCTAACAGAAGATGAGATAATAGCCCACTCAACGGCATTGGCTAACGCCCTCTATGATTCGGGCATTCTAAAACCCTCTGTGAAAAACCGTATTGATGACCTTATGAATTCACGAGCTATGAAGGAAAATCTGAGATTCCTTGATTCAGTTATCGTCGACGAGGATTTGACAGAACCTCCCGAAAAAGACTGGATTTATGAAGAACTGCTTGATGGCGAATTAGCTCCTCAAAAGCATGATATGCCAATAATTGAGACGGTAACTTTTCCTGAAGAAGCGATTGTGTGCGATGAAGCTAAGAGTAAGGCCATTGCAGATCAGCTTGATGATTTGTCAGAAGCGATACGTGCAAGTAGTTCAGCATTTGAAATGGAGGCTACGGCATCTGATGTGATAAATGCCCGCTCTGAGAAGATAAATTCGCTTACCGTTTTAGATGGACAATCTGATTCTGATGATGGGGATGAGCCAACTGAGTAGTAACTATCTCGATACACTGACTGATACGAGGGGACTGATTCATCTCTCAGGTTCTGCTGGATCTGGAAAAACCTTACTAGCTGCAGCAATCGCTGCAAAGGCAACTAGGTCTTCTCATGTTGACTGGTTGGCGATTGATGGAAAACCTGGATTCATTGGCTATCTCAAACGAAATTTACAGTACTATGGAGGATTGGAATCCAATCTTACTCTGACGAGAATATCAGCTGCAACAGAAGCGAAGACTGCAATAATGGATACTGCAAATCGACTGAGACACAATACTCGTCTGATTGTTGTTGATCCAATAACGCGTGTTCTAGATATGTCGCGACATGATAATACTCTCTGGGGACGGGACCTATTTGAAGAAGCATTACCTACCTTGGCTGGAATTGCGAACAGTCGAGCTTTGTGTGTCATTCTAACAAGTGAGGTTAGAGAGAATGAAGCAGGACCCAAAGCAATTTACCACAAGAAGATTCGTTCTTGGGTTTCCACTGACTTAATCCTTGATCGTACCTTCAGTAGAAAATTCTCAAGGGTATATTCTAGTACTGATGATGGGGTTCCCGGTGATTTAGTCGCCACAATGCATCTTCGGGAGAATGGCGCAGTTACAATGAAATCTCCTGACAAAGCTCCGGAGGCGATGGAATGCTAAAGGGGATGATGGTCAAAGTAGTAACTTGGGGAGTCATAGCAGGTGTTGCACTTGTGATTGGAACTCAAATACTTGGCTCAGTGAGTTGGGTTGTAGTAAGTCTTAGATTAGGAAATTACATTCCATTCATTTCCATCGTATTCGTCACATTGCTCATGCAACGATTTCCTGTTTCTATAAAATCTGAAAACAGAATAATTCGTACTTTACTTGATGTTATTTCCTGGGCCGCCGTAGTCTATCTGTTCTTTGTGCTTCTTGTAGGTTTCTTACCTTACGGTCTATTGGTGTCGATAGTAGGAGCAGGTTCTTCATTATTAGCATGTATGATTGTGAGAGACCCCTCAGAAGTAAAGGAACGATTGTTGCTGGCTGCTGATATGGCTGAGTCATTGAGATGTACTGGCTTCAAATCCGGTGCTGACCGTGATGCTATGATGTGGTCGTATATGCGCCGTCAACAACTAGAGATTCTTCAACTTCCACGAGGTTCATTCGACAATGTTGTAAAAGTCCTTAGAGACCGGCCCATGCTTCCAGTAGCATTAGTGCATTTTGAGAAATCGGATTTCTTGGTGATTAAAACCTCTAACGATATCAATTGGGTTCGACAAGTAAAACGTGTTCTATCAGATGCTGGGATTATTGATATTCTTCACACCCCACCTCTTCTAAAGAAAGCAATACTTCTTTTGCCATTGCTCGATGAGCATGATGGTTTGAAAATATCTGATTACGTAATCGCTTCAAACGAAAAATCTGTTGAGGTTCTACTGAAACATCGCCCAGAGAGGATAATGCTGTTTCCTAATTCTGACGGTCTACGAATTGTTGCCAGAAGAGAGAGTGTTCCTGGCATTGATACAATGAATATAACATCCGACTTAGCAGAGAGAGTTGTGCTAGGCCGTGACAATAAGGCATTGACAACAATAATCAATCGCGCGGGAGGAGAATCAATTACCAATTGAATCAACTAATCTAGATGAGATTGAATCCATTGGAACACAGATGTTCCGAATAAAGCCTAGGGTACTTGACAATGTGATAGGGCGAATTATTTTGCCTGGTCAAATAAGTGTCTTTCATGGCCCTGAGCGTTTTCCCCTCACTGCAATTGCTCACGCGATAGCCGTTGGAGGTGCGCAAACTGGAACATCGGCGTATTTGGATTCGGGATCAAATTTCCGACCCCAATTGGTAAGGAGAATCTGTGGAGATACAACCTGTGAGATTCTGAATCGGGTAATAGTTGGAAGTGTGCTCAATCTTCGTAACTTGCAGGAATTGGTGGCGCAATTGAAATCAATGAAGCCTTCAGTCGTGATACTTGATAGTTTAACAGGTGTCATGAATATGAGTCATGCACCAGGAAGCAAGCTGCGCCAACGAGAGCTCTTTGCAACTTTGGAAACACTACGTGACATTGTGCATTCCTTGGATATTCACATGATGATAGCTGATCACTCTACAAAGAACTGGAGAACAGGCGAAGCACGTCCTATTGGGGGAAACGTCATCGAACATGCTGTTGATAGTGTTGTGTCTGTGCTATCGCTCCCAGAAGTACACGAGGGTGTTAAGATACAAGTCGATCGCTCTCCAATCACACCAAGTCCCGGAGGCGTGATTGTACGAATAGGCCACAGAGGAATACGTTCCTTGAAATCGACATAGGTGAATGAGTAATGGGTGTAAAGAATTGGGATTTCACGCCATGGAGATGGGTATCACTTGATGACATCGGATATCCTGTGATTGCTGTCGATGCCCCAAATTACATTACTCGCCGCCTTCAGGCTTTCGAATACGGTTCTAAACTAAGTCTAGATCGAATCTCAACTTCTCATCTATCTCTGACTCTGGGAATAATCCGTTCGTGTCTTTCGAAAAAGCTCCTCCCAGTTTTCATTTTTGATGGCCCTCCAGAAACCCTCAAACGTGGGACAAATCCTGATTTAGTTCGGAGGTCTTCTGAATTATACGAACTATTTTCCAAATCAACGAATGTTTACGATTCAAAAATTGCAGAGCCGCTTGCCCGAAGCAAAGCTATGCGTTGGTATTTTTCAGTGAATCATTTGAAGGATCTATGCACATCTCTTGGAATTCCATCTCTTACTGCACCTAGTGAAGCGGAAATGCTGGCAGCAGTAATGTGTAGAGAGGGTATGGCTGGTACTGTTCTTTCAAATGATGTAGACGCGTTACTCTTTGGAAGTCCTCATGTTACGAGAACTATTCAGTTTGGAAAGCATCTGATTGAAAGATGCAGACTTGATGATATACAGCAGTCTGTGGATTTGGATTTGAGCCACCTCAGAGACCTTGCCATTCTATGTGGATGTGACTTTCATAAACAGGGGGTAAAAGGGATAGGCCCACGAAAGGGCAGTGTTCTCTTGAAGCGGCACGGCAACCTTGAAAAATTGCTTAAGGCTAAAGGATTCAGTCCTTCTGAAATCGAGGAGTATGTGCTTGCTAGAGAGGTTTTCGAAGAACCCAATTTTATTTCTGCTAGTGGTTTACAAATCAAACTGAATCCTCCAAATAAACATAATTTTCTTGGATTGCTTGAACCAGTTGTGGGTCGAGAGAATGCCGAGCGTCAGAGTCGTCAAATGGTCCATCTCTGGAAGAATTTCAACAAGGAGCAGACAACACTTGAGCAATGGGTTTGATAGCGTAGCGATTGAACAGGACCTATACATTGAGCTGCCATGTATATCATGTGACCTCTATACCTACTATGGTTGCACAAAAGGAGTTGGCTGTGGTCGCAAACTTGTTTGGCTTAGATGTAAGGCACATCAAAGTAGTAAGTAGTCAGCGCTGTCGCCATGGATCTTTCCACGAATTGGTTCTTGAATCGTATAATCTACCTGGTAGTGTGAAAGTGTATGTTTCTGCTTTCTGAATTGAGCCTATTACATACTCCTCCTCAGAGGAGACTATTTCATTTTCAGAAAGAAACTCTCTCAGGAAGCTGATTACAATGCCTGTATTATTTTCTGGAATTCGAAGCATTGCTACAAAACCAGATTCATTACTCCAGTGTAAATGCAAATACGGTATTGCGCCCATCAGCCAAGATCTAAGGTACGCCAGCTGCTTGCCTGATAAATTTGGAAATACGACAAGCACTCCCTCTGGAAGGGCGGAATATTCAAGCGAAGGATGATAGAGTACATTCACAGAACCAGTATTGCAAAGTCTATCTATTCTGGATTTGAGATTCGATTTCTTATCTCCTAACATACCAAGCAGCAGTCTTCGATACGATGGTGATCCTCTATTGGAAAGAAGAACTCCGAAAATCTGCGATTGTTTTTTTGTAAGTGTGACATTGTGTTTCTCCACTGATTCGGAATTTCTCACTAACCACATCCGCTTTCTGGAATTCCATATGTTTGGTTTTTCTGCCCACTGAGAAGGATGATCCCATGGATGAAAATCCCATGCATTTTTTTCTTGATTGAAAAGGTCTAGTCGAAACGATATCAATTCTTGTTCCGTAGTAAAGCTATGAGATCCGGGAGTAACAATCTCAGGTCCTTCGAAATGAACTGGCTCAACATGATGTAGAACTTGACGAATCAGTGAATCTCTAAGAATGAAGCGCCCAATCAAGCCGGGTGAGCTTAATCGGGATTTAGCTAGTTTTGCAATATCAGTGTATGTCGTGAACCATCTCTGCCTTAAACCCAATGAATGGTAGATGGGAAAATAACGTTCCGTGATTATAAGTTCTAGAATAGCTGCTCGATATCTTGCCACCGCATTCGGAATTTTAAGCATGGACGCGATGACATCTCTACTTATTGGCTGAGGAGTTGTTTTCTTAGATAATGACGCGCATACATTCTGCAGAGGCTCAAATTGAATAGCACATATTCTTCTCTTGGCTCGACTAACAAATTCGGGTAAGTTTGCGATCTCAATACTGTCTGCCCTGGGTATTTGCGTTTCAAAACTAGATGTATATTGCATTCCTGAAATTTCTTCATGCAGTTCGCGGATCCAGTCGAAACGATTACCAATGGCCGTGCTAATTATTTGAAGGATAAATAATGCTGAGGAGAGGCTATCCAGATCTGTGTGATTGATGGCCCATTCTGAACTTCTTGGCAAATTACCCACTAGTACTCTGCTCAGAAAATATATGAGACTTGACTGATACTCGTCAATGTCCTCCCTTGAAGGTAGCAATGATGCTATTTGGTTTTTCAGAGTAGTGCCTTTCGCTTGAAGCCCGTATGGTGCTGGGTTTCCAATTCTCAAAACGATATCTGATTCTCGGATGGGCTCTCTGTGGATTGAGGGAAGTCCCACTCTTTTTTCGAATCTCTTTATGTCAAGTTTGGGGTCTTGTCCGTTGTGGATGACAGTTTTGACAATGTCCCTGGCGATGAATTCATCTGTAACTATTCCTTTCAATATTCTAAGATAATTGTCGACAGATGAGGACAAACTGATTTTCTCCGCTTTAAACCTGAGAACATATCATTCTGATAAAGCCATTGCACCAATTTTCTTAATAATTTCGCGTATTAGTCCTCATATATCCATATTATATTGTAAATGGATACATGAAATTCTAGAATTACCAATGGGGAACTATGGAGCATTATTTTCCATATTTGTATGTTATGAGAATCTAATAAATTGCAGGAAAAACTCCTGAGTCTGATATGCGTGTGACAATATGAGCAACGTCATGAGGATGAAAGCAGATTCATCCTTCGAGGTGAAATAGATGCAGACTGATGTAGCAACTCTAATGATTGCGAACCTATACTTCGCAATTCAGTGGACTCCACCAATATTGGTTGTAGTTACTGTACTCAGAGGGTTGCTATTACTAAAAGGTCAGAAGAGAGAATTTGAGGACTGGTTCCGAAATCCTCTGATGACCTTTCTTTCTGTATTATTTCTTCCAGGAACTTTGATCTATACTGGTATCCGATATGCAGTTTCACGAATCGCAGGAATCAAGATTGATCGAGTGAGTGGATCTACAACCTATGGTGAGCTTAATGTGTTCATTGAAGTGGAGAAACCCCCAAGGGTTTCAGTCCTTCTTGTTGCTCTTTATGCGAATGTAGTATTGTCAGTATTTGTTGCATTAACACTACTAGTACTACCATTCGTAATGATACTTGATCTCGCATGGACAGCAATTTGTCTATACGTGGCTGTAGGAGTGTTCTACAATAGCTCGCTACGGAGCGGAGATGCCGGACTAGTGGTGTCGTCTTTGCGACGACATCCCCGTAGCGGTTCCATTGAACTCGCTGTGGTAATTGCTGGATTTGCATTCCTATACTGGCAATTGATGGGGGTAGTCCTGTGAGAACAAACCAAGACCCAGCCTGGGTAGTAACATCCCCCGGAGTTGATGTATGCCAACGCAATCAACCTGTAATACATACCCGTTCACCACTCAGGCAGGGTTACCATCAAGGAGCGCGTCAAATAGAATGAAGAAAATGCAACTGCTAACAGTAATCATTTCGCTAACAATCATATTGTCATGGTCACTACCTGCAAATCAAGGAACCCCCTATACTGCTGTAGATGTTATGAACAGCACCAATACCGAAAGCGACCCATTTAGTATTGCCGCAACTTCAGGTATCCCAGCTGTAATGGGAAAGTATGCAGTTATTCAGTTCTCTGAACAGAGTATTCCTTCCCGCGGTGCTGACATTCTTCAAGTACTCGAGCAAGAAGGAGTTGTTGCAGGTCTCTACGAGGTCACCGATATTCTCCTTGATTCTTCACCTTTGAATGATGCAATTGGAATAGTAATTGATGGGAGTCTTGGCTCTGAAAATGGAACTACCGTATCCAATACGCTAATCGATATTCTTGTGCGCCTCGATAAACCCGTCCTCTTGCTAGGAAGATCCGCATGGATCTTTCATAGATTGAGGGATGGAGGTCTACCCCTTTTCACCGCTCCAGGTTCTAAGCAAGTATACACTTCCTCCGAATTTCCTGGAGCGGTATTTCTTTCGATGCCCTACAGCATATCAGATGGTGCAACTTTAACCGCTGAAACAATTGATCTTCCAATTGATATTATTCAGACTGAATCATCTCGCCTCATTGATATTACAAATGGCGAAGTCTCAACAGGACTTGCTCCATTACGATACGATTCTTGGCCGTTAGATACATTCCTTCTAAGCATAGAAGATCCGACTCAATGGACAACTGCTGGCTATCAATTCTTCATGAATACCTTGGCATTCGCATCATCACTTGGAGAAACAACAACTGCTGAAACAGTAAGCCAGAATCAAGCAAATGGCGTTTTGTCTGGTGGATTGGAGTACTTCCACGAACCGACGATATCGTCTGCTTACGATGCCGTTCATGCAATGCTATCTATTCTGGATCCCACCTCCTGGAGTTCCTGGGCTTCAGAACGCGAACCAATGATTCTGAGTCTACTATCTAGCATTTACGTGGATACGGGCAGTGAATCTAGCTTCATGGAATTCGAGAGTGGAGGCGCTATATCCCTCAGAACAACAGCTAAGGGTCTATGGTTGGTAGAAATCCTGGACCTGACAGCATACTTCAGTACTTCTGAACTTGTAACTTACCTTAGCTCTCGACAAGCTGCTGATGGTAGTTTTGATAACAACCTTAAGACCACCTACTATGTCACTGAAGCACTATCAGAAGCATCTTCATTGAATTCAGTAAATCAGGTCATGCTCGAGAACTGGCTGAGAGATTGTGTTATTACCGGAAGCGATACATCCAATCCTGACCTATGGGGCGGTATTGGGGTTAGTCCCACTGCTACTCTTCCACAGAATTCCTATGCCTACTTCTATCTCAATGCACTTGATTTCATGGGGCTTGCCCATGACGATCCAGTCAAACTATCAAATTGGATTTTGACGCGTACAAGTAATGGTGATGGTTCTTTCGATAACTCTCTGATGGCTGGAGCAGAGGTGACTCTAGGAACCGCTTCCGCATTGATTTCTTTGGAGATACTAGGAAGTCTAAGTTCAAGCAATCGTACTAATGGATTGAATTGGCTCTCGCTAAATCAGCTCAGCTCGGGTGGATTTGGCCTTGGGGCTGCTTCGTTTGATTTGCTTGGCAAAACGGAGGAAACTAGCTTCGTTGGTAGGTGTCTTTCAGTCCTTGGAGTATCCAGCGGCGCCTTAGTTGATGGTATTTCATTGTTCATAGATTCCACTGAAAGCCCTCTTGGATTTGAAGGAATGGAATCTGCGCCATCACTAATGTGGACCGATTGGCTGGGAGAGGTGCTGCGTTTTTCGCATGGAGCCCGATACATTGACACTTCAGCTATTAAGTCATACTTCAACCTGTTTGATTCATGGGCACACTATCCAGAATGGAATAATCTAACCGCCTATGTTTCCCCCGAATACGGTTGGGACCAATACCGAACCAAAGGTGTTTGGACGCAATATTTCGGAATATCTGCCTGCGACTCGTTTGGTATAATCCCCTCAGGATATATTCTTGGAAAGACAGTTAGTTATCTTGATCAAAGTCAATACTTCACAGGACACTATCGCCCCACTTACATTAGTGGGACCGCACATATGCAGAACAGTGTAGCTGCAATTGAAACTCTCTACATGATTGATTCCCTAGATACGATTTCATATCGTCCAAGTTTGGAATCCGCTGTGCTCTCTGAATACTCTGCAGGAGTGTGGGATAACTCTGGCTGGACATTGCAACCTTTTGCTGAATCCCAACCGGCAATTGATTGGTTAAGCACACGTGCCGCGTTGCGATTGGGACTTATCGATTCCACAATGGCCTCTGAAATCGCTTCTGTAATTATTGGACGCGTCCAGTACGACGACCTATGGGCATTAAGTCGTGATGTCGCAACACTTGCCCTCCTCAACTCAAGTTTCCCAATAGACTTAGAATCATTCGATTCCAGTCAAATCCTTGCTTCATTAGGCGCATCTCCGTTTAGTAACGGTTGGTTCAATAATACCCTCCTGTGGCAACCTGTTTATACTGCTGGAGTAATGGAAATGATTTCCATTCTTGGTCTGAGACCCCATCTGTATGACACTAAGGGTTCAAGTCTTGAATCGATAGTGAGTCCCACTGTTGGAGTTGGATCGTCGATGGATATCCACGTTACAATAACCTCTCCAATCTTAACCCATTCAGTATTTGTATATGCATTTGATGAGTGGACTCGATTTGATGATGTGTCAAATGTTGATACCCTATCACTAGATGTGCCAAATGATTACTCTGTTCTGGGACCTGTAAATGTGTCCATTATGGTGTGGGATTACAATTCATCTAGATCGTTTGATATGTGTTCGACCCAAGTAGAAGGGTCTCTGACAGGTTCTATCGGATTAGACTTGTCTACTGTTCTAATTGGTGATCAGATAAACGGAACTGCTAGCTGGTCCCTATCTTCTGGTGGGGATGCAGGAAATTCTCAAATCACGATTCGTCTGAGTAATGAGATTCAATATCAGGAATGGTATTACGTGGGTGCAAGTCCTTTTGGATTCAGTGTTCCTACAACAGATTTTGAATCGGGTCCTCATAATCTAAGCGTGACTGTAGAAACCTCTTACTGTAATCCGCTTGCCCTTCAGGAACTTGTCTGGATTCAGGCTCCTGATGCTACTCACTTTGTAGCATCTGATCATTTAGTGGGGGATGTTGGTACACCTTTGGAGATTCCATGGTCACTTAGGTTCTCAGGAAATGATAGTTACGTGTCTGAGCAAATAGTAACACTGATTGTTGAAGACCAATCACAACAGATGGTGTTTTCGGACACCATGATATCTGCAGAGTCTGAGCAACAATTTCTATGGACCCCAACAGACCGAGGAATATACACGTTCATCCTCTTATTTGAAAGAAATGGTACTCTTGAGCGTTCCAGTTGCAATGGAACTATCGATATCTACGAAGACACCGAAATAATATGGCAGACTTCGGGTTTAGCTGATCAATATAATACAATCCTGATGACTGCATATCTCTCATCAGAAAGTGGAAACCCTTTGATAGGATTCTCCGTTTCAGTACTAGTAACCTCCCCAACTGATACCATAGTGTATCAGAGTATCCTTGTGACAAATGGTACGGGTCATGTTTCATTCTATCTTCTTCTCAGTGAGAATGGGAATTATACATTAAACGCCACTTTTGCAGGTTCAGGATTGCTTATCGGGTCACAAGCAAACGATATTGCTACCTCGTACTCGACTAGTACACTTGCGCTTCACGGAATATCCTCCGATGGTTTGGTCAACGAAAATTGGCTAGTATGGATTGGCCTAACTGACTCGATGGCTAATCCCATTGCAAATGAAGAGATATCTCTGACAATTGTGTTCTTGCCATCAACAATCCTACTCGAAACAACTCTGACGACGAACGAAACTGGTATCGCGTCTCTACAGTGGATGGCTCCAAGTCCGGGTTCCTACCAGATCCTTGCTGAATTCTTAGGTTCTGCTTCTCGGCAATCTGGTCAGGACTCGATAACCACCAACCTTCGGATCCCTATCACTCTCTCTGTCATTGGGTCATCCGGATATGAGGTCGGAATTGAAGGATGGAGCCTAGTGGAAGCACTAGATCATCTTGGAGGCGGGGTTTCCGGACTTGTTGTAACGTTCGTCGTCAGAAACCCTCTAGGCGACATTGTTTTCCAAACCACCGGAAGCACAAACTTGGGATTACTCAACATTTCATGGATTCCCATATCTAGAGGCTCGAACAATTTGAATCTAAGTTGTGAAAGAACTACCTTCTATGAATCGCAGCAAACATTGATTCAGGTCGACGTATTTGAACAACCTTCTCTCTCCATTGAGTTTCTTGGAACTCTGATTGCTCCATCTTCTAGAAGTATTTCGATTATAGCACTAGATAGTAGTCAGATGCCTATTGTTGGGGTCGATATACAATACATCATTCTCTTGGATACCGTTGAGCTGTACAATGATGTTGGAACTACTGGAGCAGGAGGAATTCTCAATATTCCAGTTTCCTTAGACAACCCTGGCTCGCTTCAGGTTATCGTGGGAATGAACAGTCAGAGTTGGCTATTTGTTACCAATAATCAATCAACGCTTCTCCTGCTTGGTGAAACACAAATCAATATAGATTACACCGGTATTCCAGTAAACCAAGGATCCACACTCGGTTTTCAGACCCTAATTGTGGACTGGGAATCTTCCCCGTTGGCGGGAGCTGATGTGTACTTTTCTGTTGAAACTTCGAATGGGTCCATCATTGCTTCAGGGCTTCGAACAACTGGCGTAGATGGAACGAGTGCGTTTGCCCATACATTTCTTGATGTAGGTGACTATGTGGTTCGCGCTGTCTATACTGGTTATGGTTTCAACGCATCATGCTCAGACCAAGTGCTCCAAAGGATTGTAGTAACTCCAGCACTGAACCTTGTGAATTCCCCAACTTGTCTTGTTGGTGGGACAACTGAAATTTGGATTGGAATGAAAGATGCTTTGGAGGAATGGATGGTTGGATATACTCTCAATCTGACCCTCACAATCGATGGGTTTACCGTTTTTCAAACAAATACGCTTTCGGTTAATGGATTGGAACTAATACATTGGACTCCTTCTCAAAGAGGCGTTGTAACTATTAGACTGGATTATGCGGGGAGTACCTTTATTCTAACCAATTCGACCCAATCGTTTCTCTCCTCTCTCGAGCAGATAGCCGGGTCTCTTACGATTCTGCCAAGTATCATAGATTTAGGGAATACGACAACACTAGTGTTTCAACTTTCTGATACATCTGAGCTTTCAGATGTTGACATTCTCTTCGAGGTTTTGGATATCGATCTTGTTCCTCTATGGTCATCAATAGGTACAACCAATTCTTCAGGGATTGCTACCGTTAGTTTTGTAGCAGTGGATATCATTGGAGTGCTTACCATATATGCTGCTCCTCAAGATCAGCTCCTAATTGGTGGTGACTCACAGGGTCAGCTGATTGTTCAAACCCATTGTTCCGTTACATCAAGCCTTCAGCCATCCCCAGCATCTCTTGGCGGACCTCTTAATATCACGATTGAATGTCGGGATGATCTTGGTGGATTAATTGATGGTTTGTCCATGCGACTCTCTCTATATTATTTGGGACAACCCATCCGACTCGGTCTTTTTACAGATTCGATAACTGTAGTAACAGATAATGGGTTTGCCATTGTTGAATTCACTCCCGAACACTCAGGATCGTACCAAATAGTAATTGATTCAGCAGGGTCTTCTGGGGTTCATAGCTTCTACTATGATGTGTACCATATTGTTCACAATCCAACATCAATTGAATTCATCACAATTGCAACTGATCTTGAGGTTGGGGACGATTTGCATATTGTTGCACTTCTTACGAATTTCTTTGGAGATGCATTGGAGGGAAGAGTTCTTACATTAACGCTTGCTGGAATTTCTGGTCCTACTGACTTGGTAACAAACACGACTGGTCATGTTGATTGGTACATTACTGTTAATCAGGAAGGCCTTTGGAGTCTCTCCGCTGATTTCGCCGGTGTAGGTGTGTATTTGCCCTCAAGTCTTAGTGAAGATGTCGATGTGAGATATGGAACCCAGATTACCGTATCGCGAACCGATAGTTCTACAATCATCGCGGGACTTACTCCCCTAAATGTATCTGTCCTTCTACAAGATACAGGCGGCTCGCCACTTGAAGGTCGAACGGTATCATATTATGTATATCATGATTCACAGGGATTGCTTTCGGAAGGGAGTTTTGTGCAGATTGGTCAAACCGCAGAGATGATTGAGATTCTTCTTGATAGAATGGGCGACTACACCATCTTGTTTTCGTTCGAGGGTACGGCTCACTATCACCAATCATCCACTGCATTGTCTGTATTTGCTATGGGAACCACAAGTCTTTCCATTATCTACGAGGATTCCACTGATAGATCCGAATCTACCAATATCTCAATAATTCTCTTGGATGAGCTGGGACTGATTCTAGATCCACAACTAATCCAATTGGAACTTGCTTTGGATGGAGCTTCCATCTCGCTTGAGAATAGACTGCTGCCAACATCATCCGAAATCAAATTGCTTCTCTCAGGGCTTAGGGTTGGTCAATTCATTCTTGACATCACAATGCCTTCAAGTTCTTCAAGAGTAGGCTGTAGTAATTCGATTTCATTCAATGTTACCACGCTGTCTGATATTATCGTTACAGATTCTGAACTAAGTGGATTACTTGGTCAGACACATTCAGTGACACTTGAAGTAATTGACTCACTATTGGAGGTAATCGAGGATGCATCTATCTACGTAAGCATCTATGATCCTACCGGCGCAGAAATCTTTGGTAGTCTTTTAACTACACGAACCCTAGTTCCTACAACTTTGGGATCTGCAAATATCGACTGGACCCCCTCTAAGACTGGTAACTATACCGTGTTTGTTGAGTATGAGGGTAACGATTTCATCCAATACAGGAATCTCTCACTGGTTGTACTTTCAAGGTATGAAACCAATATCGATGCAACGCTTCCTGAGAGAGTGACTTATCCAGAAAGCGGTCGTTTAATGGTTACACTCTCCGGAGGTATTGGAAAGGTCACTCATGTCGATGTGTTGATTCAATTATTTATTGAGGGCGAACTTGTGGATGAGCTCATACTCGCAACAGATGCAAGAGGTTTGATTCAAAGCGATCTGAGTCCTCCTTACGCTGGCAACTACACTGTTTTGATTTCTTATGCAGGCTCATTGATTTACTCCGAATGTACTAATTCAATCGGTTTCATAGTCGAACCTGATTTGGTAATTGATATCTCAACCGGAGGTCCACTATATGCGGGCATCGCGGGAACAATCATCGTAAGCCTAGACGTACTAGGTGCTCAAACAGGTTGGCAAGGAACATTGCTAGCTAATGTAGTGAATCCTAATGGCGTGGTATTGACAAGTCAGAACTATCAAGTTAATGCAAACTCCTCTGTAGAGATAAATATCGTTCCTGATATGGAGGGACTATATGCTATCTCGGTAGAACTTAGAGGGTTGCCCATCATTGAACTGGGAAATGCAAGCTCAGATATCATGGTGAATCTTGCACCTCCTCCAATTGTTTTGACGAACAGTGATGCCCCAGTCGTTTATGGTGGTGCTGCCTTGGGAATTCTAGGACTACTTCTACGAAGGAGGCTATCCGGGTCTGTAGACTCTCTCTCTGTTGAGTGGGATGCCTAGATTTTGGATTATGATATTGATAGGCCAACCATACATTGTCAGCATTAGCAAGGACCATCCAACCATGAAGAGATTATGGACTATCCGCAAAACACGATATCACCACAAGCCTAAATAGAATTCCCGGCGAGATTGACAACTGACTCAGAACAGGAGTTACTTACTATGGGATCGGAAGCTCAAGCAGCAGACATGTTCAAATGTTCTGTATGCAATGGCAACGTTAAGACCGGCCCAGATGATTATGTTATCACTTGTACCTATTGCGGCAGTACTGTCACAATCGAAGGCAAGGATATTGGCGACCACCTGATGGAATCTGCGGTATATCCTGAGGTTCGTATCGAGAAATTCCGTGGCTTTTTGGATAAGAACAAAGGGCTCAACAAAGGACTCGTTAAGGGTGTACACGTCGTCGAAAACAGAATCATCTATGTCCCGGTTTGGACTGCCAAAGTCAAAGCTGATACCTGGTACAAAGGCTACAAAACGGTTCAAGTTCCTGTACAGAAACAGGAAACATATCGTGACTCTGAAGGAAACACTCAGACACGAACTGTTACAGAATACGAAACCGGATATGTACCTGTCCAGGATGAAATTCATACTAACACAGACGAGCCAATGCTCGCTCGAAAGGGAGCCAGGTTCTACGGGCTTGAGGAGTATCTTGAGAAGATTGACCTCAAACGAGCTGAATCTTATGATTTTTCAAAAATCAAAGACATGGAGCCAATCATACTAAACGCGGAGATTGGCAATGAAGAGTACGAAAAGGCGATTCATGGCAGGGTTTCAGACCGTCATAGAAGTCAGGCATCAAGCGGTCTGGCAGAGCTCTTTGACTGTCGAACCACTACTAATATCCTTGGAACCACCTACCTTCAAACTCCTTTCTCACTAATCCGCTACAAATTCCAAGGTGATTTGTACAAGTGTGCTCTTGATGGACATACGGGGAAGGTTGTGAAAGGTGAAATACCCATCACCAAAGGACAGAGAATTATCTGGACACTGTTTGGACTGATTGGTGTCATTCTTGCGGGTGCTGGAGCTGAGATTCTAGGAATTGGGTATGTAATGGAAGATGCTGCTGCATTTCTTATTGGGGGCGGAGTCGCAGCTGTCATTGGTATTATCATGGCGTTCTTTGGATTCAGAGTGCTGCTTATGACGCAGCGGGAGAAAAAGGGGTGATATTATGGCACAATGTGCATTTTGTAGCGCGGCTTTTGAAACAGGCCCTGGAGACCTCCTCCTCGTCTGTCCATACTGTGGAACAGCTCAGACTGTTGAAGGCGCAAAATTCAAGGACCACTATATGATTCGTGTTCATTTTGACCAGACAGAGGCTCAAACAACATTGCTCGATTGGTGTTCCAAGCAATTAGGTGCTCCAGGTGATCTTTCTGCCAAGGCTCACTTTGTGGGATACGAGCAGATTTGGTATCCCTTCTGGATAAGTAGAGTTGATGCAGACAGTAGCTATAACGGGATGGGTAAAGATGCGAATTTCTATGATGAATGGCCACAGAGAAGAGGTGCATACAAACGCATCGATTTCTTCTGGAAACCCGAATCTGGTCGATTCGAAAGACGTCACGAAATCAAGACTACCGCGGTCGAAGGGATTGATGTTGATATTCAGAATCATCCTATCCCAACGCGTGCAAAGGAATACTTCAGTCATTCACACGCTGAGGAATTCGGTGGGAAGGTTTTGCATAGCCAGATATCAGAAGATCAAGCGAGAACTATGGCAAGGACTCGAGCTGAAGAACTCCAGACTGCTTTGATAATGACGGAAGTCGATAAGATTGAGTCGAGAACCGACAAGATTGATGTTGGTGAAACTTTCTTGATTCATGTCCCAGTATGGGAACTCGAATATCGCTATGGAAATAGCAAATACAAGGCGTCAGTGGCTGCTTCAACAGGATATGTCATTGAGAGCAAGTATCCAAGGTCCATGGCATTCAGAGCTGCTGGAATTGGTTTTGGTCTAATCCTCCTTTTGGGAGGTATTGGCTTGATAGCTTTGGCTTTAGACCTGCTCGGTATTGGTGCTTTACTTCCATATGGTGGATTACTTTCAGGTGGACTTCTAACCATTCTAGGTATGGCACTCCTTTACAAAGGCGTGTCAAGAAAAGAAGCTAAAGAGAACCTCTAGGATCAATCGATCCTGGGGGACTCCCCCTTTTTTTATTTCGAGATAATCCGTTCTAGCTCAGTTTGATATGACATACCCAATCTTTGCATTAGTGGAATGCCTTCACTCCAGTAGTTGAAATTAGGATAAAGCACTGATTCCAGAATTGTCTGCATATTCCCAATGCTATCAAGATAGACTGGTTCAATCGATAGCGCCTCAGAAACACCTGCTCTTGGCAACCATGGTCCAAGGCTGGCATTTCTCTGATCTCGGCTAAGATGAAAAATGAACATGTGTTCTCTTTCATGTCTTGAATTCAAATCTTGATAAGCTGAAAAACGTGCATGATCTGCATAGAGTGAGGTTTTTGAATCGGACGCATTGTGCTGGGTACTCTCAAAGCTATAACCTTTCTTCATTCCTTCGGGACTAATCTCAACCCGAAGGTAATCCACTCTAGGTTCTCCGGGAACTGCAACGATAGTAAAGGAATCCCCATAGAGTTGCGTTTTATGAAGTCTAATTGCTGAGGATGTCGGTCGCTCTGATAGGTTAAGTAATACATGATCAATGTAATTGTCTATTGCAATCTTTTGCGCATTCTTCATTGGAACTAGTCTTCGATTATCTGTTTTTCCAAGAAGCCCCGTTGCTATCATTCTGGCAATTTGCTCTAATGAATAATCATACCCGAACAACTGTACAATTGACTCTGCAGCTGGAATGTCTTTCTGACTTATTTTCTGTGCTACTAGACTAATTTCTGGTTCGGAAAGTATCTCTAGTGATTTAATGAGTATACTTGGGCTTGCAGGTAATTGACCCCCCAAAGTATGAAGGCGGCGTGGAGGAAGGGTGGAAGCCTCCACGCCTATTGCAAGGGGACTAACGGAGAGAGCGATTGTCTGTAAAGTTTCAATCACCTGCTTAGGAAGCAGGGTTCTAGCATCTGTGGGAATCAAGAAACGATAAAGTTGTCTGCGCATAGAGAAGATTGCTTCCCTGTCAAGCCTTCGCCAAGCAATGGGGTGGTCAAAGAGACTTAAGCAATCGGAAGGCCGGGTTGCAGCAAGGATTCCCGACATTAGAATAGGATACTTTGCGGTCTCTACTGAGATGCCTGGCGGACAAAATACAGTAAGGTCCTCAGAACGTGCAGCATCCCCTAATTGCAATTGTGTAGATACTGTCTGGCCAGTCGACATTTTTGCCACCCTTTTTAGTCCCATGAATATGTCTTCAAGGATGGCTATGGTCCTTCTCTATCACAACAATACGTTTGGTAGTACAGTGAAATCCTAGAGAGAGATTCCCGAAAGTAAAAACAACATCACTTTTCGGTGTTCTAAACCATGAACATGCTCCGTGGCGTTGTGAAATTTAATTTCAAAGAATAGATTCATATCAGAATCTTCAAGCACAGTGAACTGAGAAGGATGAATGAAACAGCTGCTCCACTTAAAGGGGTGCAAGAAAAAGAAGCACAAGCAACTGTGATTTCTAAGAAGGTATTTGTTTCATTCTTTGCTGAACGGAAGAACACTCTAATTTTGTGCCTAGTGGCAATAATTGCTACCTCCGCAACCTGTATTCATTACCTTCTAGTCTTACTTGACTGGACAGTGATTGGCTTTAATCTCGACGATTCTTGGATACACCTTGAATATGCCCGTTCGATATATGAGGGAAGGGCATGGGAATACTCTCCGGGATATCCTTCAACAGGATCCACGAGCCCCCTATGGTCTATCGTTCTTTCGATAATTTTCTTTTTCACAAGTGATCCAGCAAGTATTGTTTGGGGTGTGATGATTGTATCATGGATTCTGTATTTTTTGTGCACTTTCACTGTAGGCTATTTTGTTAGTGATTTAACAGAGAGTCTTCTCATCGGCAGCGTGTCAATGATTGTATTTGTTGTTATTCCCTCTAATACTTGGCTCATGTTATCGGGGATGGAATATCCTCTCTTCATGCTCCTTCTGCTACTTCCACTCATTCTGATGAATAATTCCGGAAGCCAATTTGACGCTGCCCTAGGGTTGGTTGCTGGTCTGGCATTTCTTGCTCGATCTGAAGGAATTCTCCTTGCCCTAATTGCCGTTCCAATTCGAATTATCCAGCATGTAAATGCACGAGATTTTACTCGGAAACGGCTAGTGTCAATCCTTTCGATGTTTGGAATTGCGGCATCAGTTGCACTTCCATGGATTCTGTATTGCATCTCCGTTACTGGATATCCTTTACCAGATACTTTCTATGCGAAGGTTGGTGTAATCTCAGATACTGATGTAGAGGCTTGGAATATCTTCTGGACCGCATTCTTTGGAACAATGCCTTTCGTGCTAATGGGGCTGATTTTAGGAGTTCTTTCACTGCTGAAGAAGCGTCCATACGCTTGGCTTCTGGGAATATCGATGACATTACTGTATCGTTTCACAATGCCATATCAAGCCCTCATTAACAACAGTCGGTACATTACTCCAATCTTTGGATTTCTGGCAATATCCTGCGTCGTAGGCTTTGGAGTACACGCGTGTGAATTGATTAAGTCCGATAAAAGACCCAATGCAAGAATGTACCGAGTCCTAATATCGACATTACTTGTACTCCTTATTGTGGTTCCATCGGTTCCCCTTTATCTAAACCAGGCAGACTTGTTTGGAAATGCAACCAAGAATATCAATGAGATGCAGGTCGACATTGGCTACTGGGTAGCTGAAAACACTCCTGAAGACTCAGTTCTTGCATTAGGTGATGTTGGTGCAACTAGATTCATATCAAACCGAACTATCATTGACCTATGTGGGCTAGTGACGCCTGATATTGCACATGGAAATTTCACCCCCGGTGAGCTTGTGAATTATCTAGAAACAAGAGATGCTGATTATCTCATCATCTTTGGCAAGTGGCATGGATTTTACAATGTTCTGATGGGCCAGCATATGACCGAACTCTACCGAGTCGAATTAGATGACAATAGGATATGCGGGGATGATACCATGGTTGTCTATGAGATTACCTGGTGAAGGTCATTGATTACGTCACAAGATTCTTCCTAATCATCTGAACGATCTTATTGTAGATTACTTGGGGTTCCTGAGCTTCGCCGAATCCACCGGTGTATGAATCTTTACTGCCCCCTCCTTTGCCTCCCATTTCTTCAACGATCTTTGATACGTAAGCTGAGGCTGGATGACTCAGACCATTAACCCAGAATATGATGCTACTCTTTTGACCCGGAGAAAAGAGAAGAGTTGCAGATTTCTCATGTGTAGGTAGTGCCTTCAAACACATACGAAGATCCCTAGTATCAAATCCTGGAAGAAAGAGATGAGTGAATCTGATTCCATTAACCGTTTCGAATCTTGTATCTTCGGCGAGTAATTTAACAGCTAAAGCCATCAAATGCTCTCTGGATTCAGATGTCTTCTTTGCTTTGTCTAGCACCATGCCCAATTGCTCCATTTCAAATGGATACATTTGCTTTCTCGCAAGTGCTTCATTAAAGACGTATGCAAGAAGTTCTATTGCTTTCTTTGAAGTAACAAAATGAACTCGTGTTGATTCATCATAAATTCGAATATCTTGTATCTTGAAAACTCCAATATCGCTCGTGTTTATTGCATGAATACCTGAGCAAGCAGATTCATCCACACCTTCAATTTTTATAATTCTGATTTGATCATGTTTCGTCTGCACACCGTCGCGTGCCCTCACCTTCGATGTTACTTCTTCTGGGCTGATTAGACTTGAGATAATTGGATGTCTCTCGTTAATCCTAAGTTGGACTTCCTTCTCAACCTCAAACATCTGATTGATTTCTGTCGTTCCCAGAATCTCAACAGTTCCCGCATCACCATCTATCCAGATATAGCCCAAATCAATATCCGGATTGATGCGTTTCAATTGAGATACAAAGAGATGCTCAGCAGTGTGATTGCGCATCATTTGTAGTCTCCACTCCATATCGATTTTGATTGTAACCTCTTTTCCCACTTGAACTGGTGCATCCGCAATCAGCATTGCGCCTGATTCAAGAGTAATCGTATTTGTAATCTTGATCGTATCCGAGCCAGAATGGATTGTTCCCTTCTCCCCAGCTTGTCCTCCTCCTTCTGCCCTAATCACATCCCTATCAATTGCAATGTGGTAGACTCCATCTTGTGCAGTGCATGATGTAATATTCACACTAAATTCATCCTGCATCGGGTCATCCCAGTAATGTTTGGAAGAAAGCATGATTCTGCCTATCAGCCGAAACCAATAAAGCATCTTTGCATTGTTTCTATTCTTGATTACAGGAACACTAGAGGATACAGCAGATGTTCGATTTTCTCAAAAAAGACCCATTAGACAAAGCAAAGAAACATGTTGCAAAGGCCTTGAATGAAATTGAAAATGATTACTTTGATTATGCAAGTATTGAATATGAAAAGGCTGCTAATCTTTTCTTGGAGGCAGGCTCTCCAGATTTTGCTGTCAAGTATTTCAGAGAAGCAGCACATTGTGCGCTAGAAGAGAACCAGTTTGCTCGTGGCGCAGAGATGAAAATATGTGCGGCCCAAACACTGCTTGAAGAAGGACGATTCGATGAGGCTGGAGGATTTTACCAAGAAGCCTCTGATCACATATTCCGAGAAAAAAAGTTATCTGATTCTATCCGAACATTATCAGTTTCAATAATGTGTCATCTTGCTGCGCGGAGCTTTGATACTGCTGTAAACTTGTTGAGGAAAGCAGAAAAACGACTACCTGAGAAATCCCCTCCGACTGTAGCTGCATTAGAAGTTGCACGAGAGTATGTTGGTGTTCTTGTTGAGGGTTATGAAACATCCCATGAAAACTTACGGAAGTGCATTTCCAAGTTTAAACCTAAACCTCGTGAGCAGGATGTCTTTGATTTTCTCACAAATAGCGTGAAACTGGCTCTAGACACTACAGTGGAATTGGAATGGGCTGGCGCTGAACAAAAAGAAGTAAGTGCGAAAACACCAATAGAATTCGAATTACGCTTCAAATGTCCTATACCTGTAAGGGTCGTCGATTATAGGCTTTCGCTTTCCAATAGTCTCACATTCAAAAAAGAACCTGCGATAGCGGAAGGATATAGTTCTGAAGAATCCTGGCTTCTTACAGTGAACCCAGTACTAAACGGAAATGGAACCATCGGACCATTCAAGATCACATTGGAAGGAGAACGTCTGCTTGTTCACAAACACAGTAATCAAATTGATTTCCTAATTGCATCAGCTCCTTCTGATTTATCAATGGCTATCAGTCCTGAACGCATCTCTTGCGGTTTAGGTGATGAGGTAGTTTTAGACGTAACCCTGTCTAACGATGGAGAAGGTCCTGCAAATAACATCACTGTGACAGTAGCACTCTCTGATGGTCTTGAATTATCACTTGGAACTCCTGATAGAACAATCCAATTCCTTGGTGCAAGTGAAAATTTGAGATTTCAGATATATGTTCGAGGTATATCATTCGGTGATGAATTAGCAACCATTAAACTTCAGGATCCAAAGACCAATGAGGAAATTGTGAAGACAGTTATGGTGAAGGTAGGCTAATCGTATCTAGCTCCTTCGCCTTTTCTTTCCAATCTCTTCGCGTATATCTAAGCAAGCGCCCATGACCTGTTGAATGGTTTCTTCCTCATCAAAGTCTTTCAGAAGATCGTCTGCGGTATCCAAATCATTATCAGTCAGTGCCTCACTAAAGGAAAGCAATGTATGCAACCAATCCCAAGTCGTCTTTCCTACGACACGCTTGGCTTTTTCTATCAATTCCTTTGCTTTATCCATTTCATCGATAGTAGCATATCCCATGGCCGCAAGAGAAAGGTCAATTACCGCTCTCTCTGCTTTGCCATCATCTAATGCTTTCACTGAAGCCTTTTCATATAAGCTACCCATGTTCTTTGCTGCCGTCAAGAAGTACTCTGAATTCCCCAGCT
>JARGGA010000395.1 GCA_029210805.1 Candidatus Thorarchaeota archaeon | reverse complement strand
GCGCCACTCCTCCAGTAAGGAGTAGCTCTTTCTTCTTAGTATGCGCAATTGCTCGCTCAGCAATTTCAGCTAGCATACCAAATGCAGTTTCTTGTATACTAAAACAAATGTCAGCAAGCGGGACTCCATCTGTAAAGAGGCGTCTTGCCGCAGTAAGCATCCCAGAATAGCTTACGTCCATCCCCTTTACTGAGTACGGTAGAGTATGATATTCAGAGCCTTCCTTTGCCAATTTCTCAACTAGCGGACCTGAAGGAAATTTCATTCCGGCATGGCGACCGAATACATCAAGCATGTTTCCAATTGCTACATCTAGGGTTTCACCGAATGTACGATATCGACCACCGGCAAAAGCAATGATTTGAGAGTTACCTCCTGAAACATATACAGTTACAGGGTCTTCGAAACCTGATTCCAGACTTCCAATCTCAATATGGGCTACACAGTGATTTACCCCAATCAAAGGTACACCAAGCCTTAGTGAGAGGGTTCGTGCCATGGTTGCAGTTGTACGCAGACATGGTCCAAGACCAGGTCCTTGAGAAAATGCGATTAGGTCAACTTCACTCATGGCTACTCCTGCGTCATTGAGCGCTTTTTTGATCAAGTCAGGACCAAGGTTTGCATGATGTTGACTTGCTTCTCGGGGGTGTATTCCCCCTTCTTCTGGTTGAAGCATGTGCCAGACATTGGATAGGACCTTACCCTCACTAGAAACGATTCCTGCTCCGAATGAGTGTGCTGTTCCTTCAATGCCTAGACATAGTGTCATTATGTACTACCTCGTAGAGTTCTGCAACGTTTCTTCTTAATATTGACGTGCATTATGTCAAGCGGCGTTTGTAGCAAAGCCTTTATAATGCACTCTAAGGGGCACATCGGAGAGGTTACATTTTATGTCAGCAGAGAGAATGCCCATCAAGGCTCTTGAACAGAATCTCAACGAGATTGTTTCAATCAAGCTTAAGGATCAGAGAATATTTAGAGGGCGCCTCACACGATGCGATGTTTATATGAATCTCACACTGGCTGATGCCGAAGAGCTAGTGCCTGGTGAGGATGGAGAGATGCAGCCAGTCAGGAACTACGGTGAGATTCTTCTTAGAGGAAACAACATCCTCTGGATTCAGATTCCAGAAGAATAGCTGATTCTTAATCTGCATCCAAGATTTCAGCGGCCATTGTACGATTCATTTGATTCTGTATGAAGTGATTGTTTCTCTTTATTACCGAGAAAATCAGTTATAGTCCTGAATCGATATATGACGAATGATAATTAGGAAATTAGCCACTGACAGGAGATACTTCTAATGGATATCAGTATATTTACAGAGAAAGAAAGAATTCCTACAGTTGATGACTTACACCAGCCATTAGGGTCGACCTTTCCTCTATGGAAGGCCATTCGTAGTTTTGTCGTGGAGAGATATCCTGATGCTAAAGAAGAATGGAATTATCCTGGAAAGAAATACGGTTGGAGTTTCAGGATAAAGGACAAAAAACGTGCCATCATCTATCTATTGCCACGTGAAGGATATTTCAAAGTCTATACCAGTGTATGATAACAACGAATTATAGAAGGAGAGTCAGGAGATTCTGAAAATAATTTTACCTTCTAGGGATGAAATCTATAATGCAGTGAATGAAGCGATTCACAAGATTGAAGAGATTCTTAGTTCATTCAACCCCTTAGAGATAATTGCACAGATATCCAAACACATTGCAACATCCAATCTTCAGGAACATGCCGAGTCTGAAGACATGCTTTGGTATCCATTGATAGAATATCTCATGAGCTTAGCATTAACAAAACCTATGCCTACTTCACCAAAGAAGATAGAAAATAGTACAATCGATGCTATTCTGAAGCTTTGGACTCAACTCAAAACCAACTTCAGTTTATATTATATCAGTGAGTCAGTTGACAAAAAGGGTGACAAAGAAGCTGAGATACGATTCAAACTCATCCTCGATTACTTTTCCTTACGTGGAAAATCTTATCCCCCCATTTTGGAAAAGACGTTTCTTGAGTTATTTGAACCGCATGAAGAACATTTGATCAACACACTGGGTTTTTCTGCTAAGGATTTCAATGATTTTATTGGCTACTCAAAATCAGCTATTACTTCCTCTATCAATGAAGAATTTGAAGCACTTCAATCGCTTGAGAAATTGCATAGTCGTTTTTCTAAATGGATCAAGGGTCAAAATGTACAAGGTGAAACCCCCGATAACACTATGAAGCGGTTCATAGGAACAGATCCAACCCTCAAGAGTCTCCAAGCAAAGGCGAATCATCTCTCGAAGATTCGAGCCTATGACGGATTGGAAATTCAGCCTCAGAATAAATTACATGAAAAGATACTGAATTATATTTCCTGTTCGTTTGGGGACAATAAAGCGTTCCTCGAACCCAAGAAAATGAGAGCATGGCCTACCAACGATACTATTGTATCTGAGTGTCCTGTGATTAGTGTTGAGGATGAACATTATCTATTTAGTTACGCTACTCTGGCTTGGAACAGAATAGCGATTCTGGAGAATCTTTTGCAGAAATCTTCCCCTGATTATTATCAAGATCGGTATCGCCCTACCAGAGATCGTTATGTTGAGAAAACGACTATTAGTTTGCTTCGAACTCTCCTACCAGATGCTTTCATCGATGACACCCTTTACTACTATATTGAAGAAGATGGGATTAGGAAACGTGTTGAACTTGACGGTCTTGTTCTCTATGATGACTGTCTATTACTAATTGAAGCTAAGGCGGGTATGTTACCAGTGCCAGCCAGAAGAGGTGCAATGAAAGGACTAAAGGGCAAAGTAAAAGAAATTCTCAAGAAAGGACATAGTCAGGCAATTCGTGCCTTGGATTACATCATGTCGTCTCAAAAGGTAGATTTCGTTGACGAGGATGATAATGTTAAGGTAACCATTGAAGGAGAAGAATTGAGTGACAAAATTAGAAAAATATACGATTTTGAATTACTTTTTGGATGAAATGAAATTCTGGAGACATGTGAAGGCATATTCTACAGGAGAGAAAACGGATGAAAATGCAGACATTACAATTAGACCAATACCAAGAAGAAGAGAGATATTGTTGATAATATCCTCCTTTTTACCGTAGGTTCCATAGAATGCCGCTGTTATTGCCACCCATGCTAGAGGAGTAAGGAAACGTAGTCCCGTTGATCCAAGGAGCCATGCTGTAGTCTCTCCAAATTCAATTGATGTTGATGCAATATTAGAAACCCCAAATGCAAACAGAAGGGCAACTAGGCCTGAAACAATGGAGAGTATACATCCTAGTATTCCATAATTTTCGCAGGTTGTGTTTTCTTCACTCATATAAAGCCCTCTTCAGAAATGACGAATAAACCTCCTAAAAAGAATAGAGATTATCCTGATTACTGGTTTGTAAAGGTGCTTTTCAACTCCCATCAATACCAT
>JARGGA010000394.1 GCA_029210805.1 Candidatus Thorarchaeota archaeon | reverse complement strand
GTTTTTGCTGTCTTTCCAGATAAACTCGGAGTCAGGATGGGGACTATGCTTGAAAATCTGAAGAATGGATTGCATTACTATCCAGGATTTCACAAAAGGACGAGGCCATTTGGTACTCAAATGAATTTTATCAATTATCCAATCAAAGATGATGATAGGACATCATATCAAGAGCAAGTAAAGACAAAGTTGTTGAATTTGCAAAGGGATTATCCCTCTAAAGAAGGGGATGTATATCTCATTATCCTTCCTGACAATGAAACGATTTACCATGAGTTGAAGGATTTTGCAGTTTCTAGGAATTTGAAAACGCAGATGCTCCAAGAGAGAACATTAGGTTCACTTCAATCAGGCCCTTATACGCTCTATTGTTTCGCTTTGTCTTTGTGTGTAGCTGCTGGAATTACTCCTTGGATTGTAGATTCATCGTACTTTGACGGTGCAGATTGTTATATTGGACTTGCATTTGCAAAACAGGAAAGTAGAGGAAGATCAAAATTTTTTTTGGGAGTTGCAGATGTTTTTGATTCATTTGGAGAGCATCTTTCATTTGCATTACATGATGGAAAAGTGTCACCAAAGGTCAAAGGATTACATGTTGATAGAAAATTCATGTCTGAATTGGTTAGCAAAGCTATTCTTCGTTATGACGATAAAATGGATGCAGCTCCAGAAACAATAGTAATTCATAAGCCAGGTTCGTTCCATTACGATGAAACTGCAGGAGTAGCTGATGCGTTACTTGAATGGGAGTCTGAACGAGCGTTTCTTGTTCATATACAACATAACAATCTCTTTAGAGCATATAATCCTCAGCTAGATTATTATCCCGTTGCTACAACGTATTTTAGAATTGGACCAGGAAATGCAATCGTATTTCCGACTGGCTATCTTGAATCATCTGATACTGATCATAAAATGGGAACACCAAAACCAGTTCAATTGAATGTTAAAGAGGTTGGAGCTACAAACATAATTGAGCGTAAGATAGCAGATAATGATTTACATTTCATTCTACAGAACTATCTTGCTTTTACTCGTTTGAGATGGTCTTCACTAAGTCCTAGGATTAGGGATCCACTGACCATTCACGCACCAAGAGTGATTGCTGAGTGGCAAGGAAAAGGAATTGCTGGTCTTGACGGAATTGATGTTAGAGATATTATGTAGAGCAGAAAATACATCATGATTGATGGAGAATTTAAATAACTGAATCACTGGTGAAGAGGAGGGTCGCGGTTAGGATGGTTTTGTCAGATTTGAAAAAGACATACTTGGCAAAGTAGCTAATAGATAGATGGAATTTTGGTAGAACTGATGATTGGAAAAGATTCGAAAATATAATTTTGGAAACTAGCCCTATAGAATTCCGTGATGAAATTCCTGATGTATTAGGTTTGCATATAGTGGGTGTTGAAACAAGAGAGGAGGATACGGTTGAGGTTGCTATTGAGTATTATAGTAATCTTGAGGCGCATCCTAAACCACTAGCGGCGTTCCTGAATAAACTACTAGAATACAATAGTCCACACCCGAAAGACTGGGATTTGTTACTGAAGAAAGTTACACCAGACGATTTCGAGGGGATTGGACTTCGAGTGATTCCCTCAATAATTCGTTTCGATGTCGATGAAATTGAATACATTGGTTTTGAGAATGAATCAGAAACAGAATCCAAAACTAAAGAAAATCAGAAAGATAACACAGTCCAAGAGCCCACAGTCAGATTTGATGATGGTTCCACAGAAACATCTGAAGGGGGCTCTCAAGAAGAAAGTATACAAACTGTTACCGAACAAGATAGTAGAGCAATGGAGAATGATAGAAGGGACCCAGATGTGATTGCAATTCTCTGTATTATTGGTTTAATAATTCCAGTCTTTATTATGATGACATTCTATACAGTAATTGAAGTTTCTCTAGGGAACTATGGAGCTGCAATCACATTGGGAAGTGCGTTGCTTGCCATTGTTTGTTTTTCAGTAAGGGAGATATTCCGAAGAAAGAGCTCAATTGAATCTCGAAAACGCCATCAAGAAATTATTGACAGGGAAGATCGGCAGGTATCTTTGCAAGAGGGAATTCTAGATACTGCAAAAGAAAGTAAAGATGATCAAAAGAAAATTATCCATATTGTCGAAAAAGAGAGAGAAACGGAGAGAAGAGGTGTCTTGGAGGAGATTGATAAAGAGCTCGAAATTCTTTCTAATGATCTTGTAGAAAAGCAAATTCCTCATGTGAGAATCGAATCAGGTTTACTTCAAATTAGAAATATGTCAGGATATGCAAGATTGGATTCAACTCTTAGGGGAAAAATCGTAGAACTCAATAAAGCGATAGAAGATTATAGAATTGAATCAAAGAAGATGCAACAGCTTGTAGGATTCAGACCAATTGGTACAGGACTCCCAATTGGTGAGTCTACAAATGATATTTTTGTAGAAGCTGTATCACGACTTAATAAACTGAAATCGGAACTGATATCACAGATTTCAGATGTTCAAGTTTTAGTCAGAAGTAATTTGGAAATGGGTGAATAACCGGTAACACTTACCTGGGCGTTTTCCCATAATCATTCACCTAATTGATTGGTCTTGAGTCTAGGCGACTCAACGAGTCGCTTGAGAGTTTGAATAAAAGGATTATGGAGTGTGATGTTATGAGTAGGTGCATCCAAGCCAATCTGTGGGGGTTATATTTCGCTATCAAGGGGAATATTGAGAGTATCATATCCACGTTGGGACTAGGTAACTACGGTTCCGTCCCCATGTAGCTGGGTAATGATGCGATGATCGAGGTTTTAGACGAAACAGACGGGAAAGAATTAATCACCTTTCCTGAATTCGTACCAGAATAAAGCTCCAAATATGACAATCACGAAAAGTATGACCACACCTAACACGGTTGGAGATATCCCAGATAGGACATCGAGAGTTCCTTCGATAGTGGCTTCTAAGCAATAGAAAAGCACTAACAATATTATCATAGATACGGCCACTAATCCACTCCGTTTTCTGTATGTGCTCTCATCCAGTACAAGTTGCGTATCTCCATCACTAGCTCTGAAGCCGTTCCATTGCCAAAAGAAGGCTGAAACTGTTAGTGGGAAGTGTAGAAACGCAATAGATGCAATAAGCAACAACATGTATGCATCAGGTACATAATTGCTCAAAGGCCAATCAACACCCAACTGAATTTGCCAAATAGTAACGATCCAAATCATAATCCCTATGTAGAGCAGAAGGGACCACACATATCCTATCAAGATAGAGGAATTCCTTATTCGCTTGTGCTCTTCAGGATCCACTGGATCTTTGATGTTTCTCGTTACAAGGCCGGATACAATCAGAACCTGAAAGAATGAGAAACCTATCAAAAGGTAAGCAACATGAAATGGATTGTGAAGTCCCCATCCAAAGACTACTGTTCTAAGAAAAACTATCATCAGAAGTGAAAAAAGCAAGAACCCT
>JARGGA010000393.1 GCA_029210805.1 Candidatus Thorarchaeota archaeon | reverse complement strand
ACACAATTCACCAAAAACTATGCACGATCCATTAGCGAGATCGTTGATTGAATATCTGTGCTCGTCCAAACACCTTCATGATACATTCTGAAATATCCATCTGCATCAATTATCACAATCGTTGGAGTATATCGAATGTTGAAGTAGTATGTGAAGACGCTGTTTGTATCTAATCCATGACTCCAACCTATTTCATTGTTTATTTTGTATTGCTCCATTTGAGAAACTGAAGTACTAACATCAACACTTAGTGATACGACTTCAATGGAATCTCCCATAGCATCGATTAAGGTATCTAATTCATCATTTTGCGTTTCGCATGATGGACAGTTTAGGGACATTAAATCAACTACAATGAATTTGCCCTCCAAACTACTTAGTTGTACTACGTCCCCAGTAGACATCAATAGTCCCCAATCAGGAGCTTTACGTGTTTGTCCAAAGTCAGAATCAGCTGTAAGAGCTGGGATAGAGGAGGATTCTCCAGAATTCGTATCACCAATACTGCTAGGGGTCATTACAAGCAACACACCAATCAGAAGACCAACTGCAATGATGGCAACCAGAACACCACCAATCACCATCTTTTCTGTTTCCATGGCATTCACCTGAATTACGGATGTGCATTCATATTGCACACCCCATATAAATATTGGGTATGAAACAGCAAAAAAAACTACATACGACTTCAGTGAGATGCTTGGGTGAAATGGCTGGGAGAATTTCCTGCAGTTGTTACTGGATCTAAATTCCCATTTCCCCTCCAAGGAGCGCTAAGAAATAGAATGTTGTGAGGTCTTGCTTTCTTATCTATCGCTACGTGTCCCAAGTCTAATAGACGCTTAGAGAGCTTTCGCACATTGGACTTCTTTGAGCCAGAAATCTTAGCCAGATTGTCATACGAGGTTTGACCGAGACTTCTAATAGTTTCAAGTAATTGAAATTCAGGAACCTGCAATAATGCATGCCGAAGATTTTGATTCTCATTTCGTATTAAACCTTCATCACCAGAAACAGCCAGAGAAAGTGAGCTTCTTAGGTCGTTGATCTCTTCAATAAGAGATTGTCGTTCAGATTCAAAGCGTCCAAAAACTCCGCGTGATTCGTGCACCAATTCTGAGCTAAGATCAGTTCCTAATCCATCTAGTGCCTCTTTAGAGGCAGATTTTGCTTCACTGATTATCTTGACCATGTCATCTGTGCCAAGCCATTGGCCTTCAATGAGTGACTCAATCTGATTATAGTACTCCAATAATCGTCTAACCCAGATATCCCTGACTTCTTGAAATACGCCTGCTATTTTCAAAGTCAATCGTGCTGCATTGTCCTCGGGACTATTCATGTGATTCACTAAGACTTAATTTTCAGTCTATCAGATTAGGGCTAGTATTGCCAGTGTAAGACAAGCTTGGTAATCGAACTATATCCATTTGATGCGATCCTGTACCTTTTCTAGACCTGCTGATTTGGATACATCCTCATAACTAGATTCGGCAGTAATTCTTACTGAATCATCCAGCAATAACAATTCAAGCTCCTGAATATCAAACAGAGGGGAAATATCAAGCACGATAATCGGGTTACCTGTAAGATCAATCCACTTCAATTCATTACATCTTGAGAGAGGAGTAATATCGAGATCAGTAATCTCTGTTGATCGAAGCCATATTCCTTTGAGCTTTGAAAATTCGGAAAAGTGTTCCAAGTTAACATCTGCAAGTGGATTCTGCTCAAGATAGATTTCCTCCATTCGAGTGCAATTTCTAAGAGGTTCAAAATCTATAGAGCCAAGACTATTACTATCAAGTCGAAGCCATTTCAGATTTGAGCATCCCGACAAGGGATCTAGGTCAATTACACTCAGTCTATTCTCATTTAATTTCAGATAAGCCAGATTCTTTACTGATTTCAGTGGTATCAAATCTATGTTCGTCAGAGCATTGTTGTTCAATCGGATTGTTTCTAATGATTCTATTTCACTAAGAGGTTTCAAATCTATCTGAGAAAGGAGATTGAATCCTAAATTGATTTCTTTCAGGGAACTACAATGAGCAAGCGATTCAAGATTGACTAAACGAACCATGTTCTCTGAAATATCGATGATTTCAAGATTCGAGCATACAGAAGCATTTTCCAAATCAACAGTTTCCAGTAACCTTGATGAAAGATCAATTATCTTTGTGTCACTTGGTATTTCTAGAACCTTCTCATCTCCAATTTTATCAACATAGGGGATTTGTATGCCACTCATTATAAATCCTCAGCCAAGATATTGACAAATAATATCATCCTGTATACATATGAAATCTACGCACAGCATCTCCAGTTCCAGCTTGCCGATTTCAATAAGTCACAATGCGACTTCTCTCGATGTGAGCCCATGGAAGTGGTTCTGGAATCGTTTTCGTCAAACTAATTATTATTTCCTTGATTCCACGCGGATTATCTACAGACATGAGAACAACAGCTGGAGTAGTTTCACCCGCTACAAAAATCTCCACATCACCTTGGTCTACGATACGTTCCTCAGCATCTACTAGAATATTGACTTCTGTAATTTCATCAAGGAAAACTCGGGTAGTAACATGATTCAGATAGCCCTTTCTTGCACGCACAGTCCAGGAGGTAATAGCGTAGAGCGTGTATCTTCTACGAATCTCAGCCCAAAGGATAGCAAGTGAGCCCAAAGTCATAGACCAAAGACCAATGTACCAGGCTTCAAATGTGGCTGTAACGTAACCAATAGAACTCAAAATCATGAACAGCCATCCAAGAAAGAACAGGAGTATACCGAACAAATAGAATACGAGTGCAGAATCTCTCTTTTGAGTGAACTTGGCTATTAGGTGCTCCTGTTGGGGTTTTTCGGGTGCTCTTGTTCCACTCATGTGTCATTTCTCCGTAACATACTCATATCCTTAGTGATTTTTAGAGTCTGTGTTATGTTTCGGTAAACCTGCATTTCCAAGAGATGATGATATTTGCCACAAAACTTCGCAACCGTTCACAACAGACTCCACAAGAGTACTGAGTTCGTCCTTGGTTAACTCGGTATCATTTGTTTGTGAAACCACGATAACATCATTATCTTGGGAAATCGCGAATTTGATACCGTTATATTTCCATGATGCTTTCAACATTTCAACAGTAAAATCGTATCTCAATCTTTGAGGAATATCAGAAAAATCAGAAAATCTAGCGATGATGTATAACCAAGATTCAGCTTCATTAGTGACGATTTTAATTCGCAAGTCTTCGAAGTGTTCTGTTTGCCAATGAAGATGCAGAGCCTTATCAGATCGGATATAGTGAAGATCTAATTCATCCAATCGTTTTGCAACATCGTCAATTGCTTTCATTGTTACACTACAAAGGAGATTCTCTTTCAAAGTTATTTAGATGTTTGGCTAGTTCATAATACAAACTCGCGCTAGACGCAATCCTTTTATGCATAGTATGTGCCACATAGTACGTA
>JARGGA010000392.1 GCA_029210805.1 Candidatus Thorarchaeota archaeon | reverse complement strand
CTCTTCGAGATTCTCTTACGGGCTTTCGGACGCGCACGTCGGTTCGTTATTCCTCGAACAACCGCTCTAGTCCACAGACCTAGTCCTCTCACAGAGTGCAGTGACTTTGTGAGCATAAGTAGTCGTGCTGCGATATTGGCACTACCATTCCTATCAGCATTGGTCTTGTGACCACAGGAGGGACAGTGGAAGTAGTTCTGCTTGAGTCTCTTACCCTTACTTCCACACTTCCAACACATGATAGAGGTCCACGCTTCAGGAATAGCCCTGAAACGCGCGTCCTTTCCATCGACCTTCCAACCAGGCTGAGCCAGTCCATGTCGTAGACTGCTGGTTATTCTTGCGAAAGCCCAAGAATGTATCATTCCCCGGAACCTTCGCCCTTGGTAGTTTCCTTTTCTTGCACGAACTCGTATATTCTTCAGGCGACCAATGGCAACATAGAGTGTATATATCTCAGAGAGTTTCGTAATATAGTCGAGAAGTTGGCGAACAAGGACTCGGTCGTATTCCTTGGCGACATTCTCTCTCTTGGACCGCATCTGACGGAGTTTCTCAGCAACCCTATCGGAGGGCAATCAACTATTATTTCGAGTGTGCATCTCTCTCTGTACGTTTGCAACAAGTCCATCATACTTCTTGATAATATTGACCTTTTTCTTTTGGATAAAGTAACGTGTTTCACGGGTCTTCTCTGGAGTGAGAAGAGTGGAACAGACTGCCTTCTCAATACCTAAATCAATACCTAGAATTGCTACCGGGAGGTTCTCCTTGTGATCCTGAGATAGAGCAACTTGGATGGCAAGAGTAACCCACCATTTCCGTTCTCTATCAGTAAAGATCTGAAGTGCCTTCACCTCACCCTGACTAATCTGGTTCATATGATAGGGGGATGTCCTGAGAGGAATCGTTAGCCTATCATGATGGACTCTTCCCTCTATCACAGAGTCGAGAGCATCACGGATATCGAGCCACCATCGAGAAATTGATGTCTTCTTCTCAATAAGCTTGAATCTCCGGGAGAACACCCATCTAGGAATCCTACGGGAACCATTAATCGATAAAGGGTGTGAGGCAGTATATCCCTTCTTTCCACTCAGCTTGAGATAACTCTCATAGAGTGCGACAGCAGTCTGTCTGCACTCCTGAAGTTCGTTCCCTGAGATACGGGGAAAGCGGACCTTGAAATCATGCGGAACGCTTGCTCTCGGTTCGATTCCTGAATTGACCTTGATCGCAGTCATGGTCAATTTGTCCAACTCGCCGTCATCAATTCTATCTCTATTCTTACCTGTTAGCAAATTGTTTTCATATTGTTCAATTAATCCAAGATAAGCACGAATAACTCTAGTGTCCCTTCCAACTGTCTGTCTAAGCCTCCTCTCATTACATCGAGCCAGTGTTGTCAAGGACGAATACTAGACCCACTTGCTCTAATCTTTCTGACATTTTGAACACCTATTCGTTGAGAGGCGATGTTACTTGAAAGGTCACAAATGTTCGCTGTTGTCTTAACATGGAATACCGCTTTAGGGGAATCTATTCTATATTACTCAATTGAACCGAGAGATAACGCCATATGTTGACTATATTTATTTTCCAAGAGGGCGAATTATGTGATTATTGGGAGTTTAGTTAATCGATACCAATCTTCTCACAATACTTATGAGGAACGATACCAATCTTCTCACAATACTTATGAGGAACTCATCGTCTATTTTCTTTGGGGGATATTTCGTGCGACTCTTGATGACCTTACTAACTAAGAATGGAAAAGTGTATCCCGATAAGCATGACATTCAATCCATGCTTTATTCCGCCCTAGGTTCAAGTAGATATGGAGAAAATCATGACCGCCCAAGTTTCAAATATTTTACCTATTCCGACTTCTTCTACGATAAAAAAGAAAGAGGCACTCTTGTAGTTTCTTCACCATATCCACGTCTTGTCGATACTATTTTTGAGTGGGCAAAGAATCAGGATTTCATTCAATTGGGATCCCTAAGCTTTGAGATTCAGAAGGTCCAAGTGATCAAACCTCGGCTTAATAATGAATTCACATCAGGCAGTCCAATTGTATTGTACTTAGATAGCGCCTCTGGAGAATATTTCTCATTGAGAGAACATGGCGACATTACATTCTTTCTTGATAGAATGAAAGATAATGCACTCAAGAAATACGAATTCTTCAATGGAACTGAATTGCATCTCGAAGGTCCTCTATTCGATGCTGTAGAGCTTCGAAGAGAAGTAGCAGTACCAGTAAGGATTCGAGGATATAATCTGACCTTTATCGGTTCTTTATGGAAATCACTAGTTAAAGATGATATTGAAGAAAATGCTGACTTCTATCAATTCCTTATGGAAACTGGACTTGGAGAGAAGAATTCGCTTGGATTTGGCTTCATTAACCCTGTTGGGAGTGGTCAATCATGATAATAGCGATGCGACAAATAGCAAAACACATTGACTCAACAGATGCACCTGATCCCCTCAGGAGAGTTATGACCCTTCATCAGAGGATAGACAAAGTCATTGTCTTGAGAGTCAAGAAGACAGGAGCTGTTTGCGAGTATGAACGGGCATCCATTGTCGATTTCGATTCTGATAAGGCAACTCAATATCTCTATCGTCAAGGTCCGCCTAATGGTCCTGGTGCCACTCCTGCGGCATTGATTACTGATATAGAAAAGACATTTCCAAAAAAGGTGCTTGCATGGTTCACGAGTGTGCCAAAATGGGAAACGGATGTACTCCAAAATGAAGAAATTGGATTTGTTTCTGATATTGGAGGCGCGTTGAAAACTGCAGAGAGTAGGGTTATCAAAGATGTAAATGGTCTATTGGCTAGCATTGATCGGTCCAAAGGAAATACCTTGCTAACTATTCAGATAAATGAAGATGGAGAAAACTACTATCTTGGTGAATCAGACGTATTTGTCAAGCTTTTTCTAGAATTTGTCAAACAAAGCTACTACAAAAAGTATGGCACAACTTCAAAGGGGCATGGAGTGTGCTATGTCTGTAATGATGAAAAGGAGGTATATGGTTTTGTTACGGATATCTTCTCCTTCTACACTCTAGATAAAAGGGGATTTGCTCCGGGGCTTGACGTATCCGAAGGCTGGAAAGCATTTCCTGTTTGTTTTGATTGTGCATTAGCTCTTGAAACCGCAAAGCAGTATCTAGATGATAATCTGCTATTCAACTTCTATAACGCAAAATACTATCTTATTCCGAAGTCAGTGACAGATAGCGAAGATTCATTGGATGAAATTCTAAGTGTCTTTTCTGAGCAGGACAAAGGAATCTCAGTAGCTGATGATAGTGGCAGATTGACCACCGACGAGAAAGAGATATTGAAATACATCTCATCTCTAAGTGATTCTATTGTTCTTAATTTTCTATTCTATATCATGGAACAGTCAGCAATGAGGATATTGGGCTATATGGAAGATGTCCTTCCATCACGAATA
>JARGGA010000391.1 GCA_029210805.1 Candidatus Thorarchaeota archaeon | reverse complement strand
TTATCCATATCAATGCCTATCGCATCAAAAGAATAGGGTAGCCATGTCTGAAATTCCGAATGGTCTATACTTACATTGTAGCAATCTTCAACCTGTATGCCTGTAGTGACATTCTGGAATGTCAATGTATCCAAAATGAAATCTTGTCCAAATGCAAGAATGATCGGTATTGAAACATTATTGAAATCAAGATTCTGTAGAGTGGTTGTATTAGAGTCTACGATTATGACCTGACCTAATGAAACCCCGTCATATAGAATCCCCGTTTCATTGAAATGGTAGACTATAGGGTGTCCATTAATGGTGTTGCCTGAAATTGTGTGCCTAAAATTATCAACACTACTTCTATCAAACTCAAAAGAAGAGTAGTATAGCGTGTTATCCAGAATAATGCAATCCTGTCCATCAATAAAGACCTTACTTCGTAACGAGCCGTTTATTGTATTGGACTCAATCAGAACATTTTCACATTGCTCCAAGTTCATTTCGTGTATTCCATTCGCGCCCAGATAATTATTAGAAATCGTATGGTTTATGCCGACAAGGGAGATTCCGAAATTGCCGTTATTTGCGATGGTGTTAGCTGTTATATTGACTGTATCAGATGAGTAGATTTGAATTCCTGAATGGGAATTATCATTTATTCTACAATTAGTAATTGTAGCGTTATCCGCCTCTTCTAACACGATTCCATCCATACTGCCTCCTGTTACATTACATGAATCGATAGTAACGTTTGCACTTCGTGACACAACAATGCCTTGGTCTGCTAAGATGGTGCTGACATTAGATATTGCTACAAAGTCTGAGAAGTAGACCTGAAGTCCATAGCTTGCAATTAGAATGCGTTCATCTTCGATAATTGCGTTTGAGCAATTGGCAACAATCACCTGCCCATAATCTCCAGAAACTGTGACCCTAGGTTGACTATGGATATATATGATAGGTTTTCCATTTAGGGTATTATCAGTGATGTTATGGATATAGTTGGACAGAATCCCTCCATAGACTTCAATACCATCATACATGAATTCATTTTCTACAATGGTGCAATTATCGGAATTATCAATGGAAACTCCATAATCATTCAACATGAATTCGTTGCCAATAATCACTTCATTATCTGAATACACTCCTATTCCATCTCCACAACTCCGGAATGTGCTATTCAGGATCGCAGTGTTATTCGAATCGCCTGACCAAGCACCTACTGAATGATGATACTTGAACGTACAGTTGAACACTGTAATATTTCTTGATTCTAAATACCCCAATCCAAATTCTGTGTCTTGGAAGAAACAGTCTTCCACTCTCGCATTTGACACATTGACTAAGTATATGCCACCAGAGCTGCTGTAGTATCCATCGAACGAGCAATTAGAGATTACAAAGGATGCATTTGTATCTTGTATATCTATAGCAACGCCATATCCATCAGCTTCTATTTCCACACCTTCCAATAGATATGGGTGAGTAAAGTTGCCATAGCCTGTAAATCCTTCAGCTATGAAGTCTGAATTCTGATTGATGTAAATAGGATCGTGGGGTGTATATGCATGGATGGGACTATTCACCAAATCGAATACGCTTACATCAATACTCCCTTCTTGATTTGCATTTGCTTGATTTTCAATTGGGATTGTTGTAACAAGTGAAGTTGTTGAAACACAGATAATCAAGGCTAAACAAAGTATTAGCACTACACTGGCGCGGCTCAATTTTTAAACCTCTCCAACTAACTCACACGATTCCCGGCTAGTTATTTGCTGCTGCATAACTTCGTCCTTTAATCATTTTCGTCTTTTTTTAGTTTATTTGCAAAACTATGTTCTGGTTTTGAATTGGCGAGGTAGTCGATGGACATTAATGGATGTGCAATTCCTTTTTCCATTGTGATTGACTATGACTGAGAATTACCGACTAGCAAAAATGACATGGCAGGAAACTGAAGCGAGAATAAGAGAGTGCGATACCGTAATTGTGCCTGTGGGTTCAGCAGAACAGCATGGTCCTGCACTCCCCATCGATAATGACTGTTTCATTGCAACACGATTTGCAGAGTTAGTATGTGATAATCTCTGGCCTGACACGAAGGTAACACTTGCACCTTCTGTGGCATTTGGTTTCTCACCGCATCATATGGCATTCAAAGGAACTATTACTCTCAGTGAGTCGACACTGGCAAATGTGATAGTGGATATCTGTATGTCCTTAGATCATCATGGATTCACAAAGATACTTATGATCAACGGGCATGGTGGAAATCAAACCGCCATCTCCAATGCAATTCATATGCTTGCCAACACACCAACTGCGAAGGTCTTCGCCATTGACTGGTGGTCCACTATCATGGATAAGATACCTGAGATATTCACTCTTCCAGTATTCCATGCATGCGATATGGAAACCTCTGTTGCTTGGGCGCTTGGACAGAGAGTGCTGGAAGAAAAGAGAGTTGATGAGCCCGGGAAATCACCCTATCCTGGATATGTGACTCCAAGCATGATTGCAAAACCTCCTCAGGTTCAAACTCACACATCTATGAAAGACTTCACTGATTCCGGTGTTGTTGGATATTCGACACAAGCTACAAAGGAGAAAGGACAGAAGGCTGTAGATTTGGTGGTTCAGAGAATCTCAGACTTTGCAAAGTCCCTGTAGGGTTGAAAACAGAAAACAACCTAACTAGGTATCCTGAATTTCCTCCGACGAGCAATTATTCACTTGAATGCTCGAAAAGAAACGCTAACATAGTATATGAATTACATTTTTGCCAAGATAGAGAACGGAGATTCAGGAAATGACTGCAATCCAGAACCTCTTCATGGTCAGTTCCATTGGAGTTGTGGTCTTTCTTCTTTCATCAATCTTCATTCTTGTCCTAAAACGAAATGGAAACAGACAAAGCCTTCGATTAATAAAACGGAAATACATGCTGGTTCCTGCGTTGGTCTTTCTCCTGATGCTTGTAGTCGCACCTCAAGACCACATTGGTCCACCACCTGATATGATGACTAATGCTATAATTAGCGAATATCGAAATTCGTTAAGCGAGCCATTCAATGTAAGTGATGTTGAGCCCTATCTCCCACGAGTCCGCGTAGAATATTATTACTATATGTCGTTCCCCGAAATCTGTGAGTGTATCCTATTTGTATACCAGGGTGAGACAGTGATCCAGAATGTTTCAGTAGAATTGTATCAGGCTTCTGATTATAATCCATCAATGGGACACGCAACTTTTAATCTGCCTCCCGGAAATTACCAGGTGCATTTTGCACAGCAACTCTACACTCTTGATGGAACACCCAGGATTGGAGGGCGTGAGATCCATGTACATCTTGAACAGATTCAAGACCTTCAATGGGTTGAAGAGGACTTTTACTGGAAGCAATATTATCTACTTTTATTTATCACTGGTTTTGGACTCCTGATGAGTGGCATCTGGGTTACAGATCATTCTTTCGACACTGAAGATGAA
>JARGGA010000390.1 GCA_029210805.1 Candidatus Thorarchaeota archaeon | reverse complement strand
GTGTTCCAATTGCCAAGATATTGGGCAAACGTACTATTGGCAAAATTAGTCTGATGGGCACTGATGATCCAGTTTCCTTATCTGAAGGAATTTTGGGTCGATTCAGACTACTCATCATGCGTCGACTAGATATCTGGATATCGCTAACTGCAGAAGCGATAGATACCTGCTTGAACGTAGGAATACCCGAAGAGCGAATCGTACAAATCACAAATGGCGTGAAATGCAAGAAATTCAGCCCTATTGACGACAAATCCCGCAGTCAAATCCTAAAAGAGTACAATATTGAAGGTAGATTCGTTGTTTTATTTGCCGGAATCATCTCATATCGGAAAGGCGTCGATCTGATTATTGAAGCATTACCAACCTTATTCAAGAAAAATGCCAATCTCACATTTGTTTTCGTTGGTCCATGTTCTAGAAAAGAAAATCCGCAAGTAGACGAAGAGCTTGTAGAGAAACTTCGTTCGCTTTCATCCAACATTATTGTTACTGGATTTATTGACAATCCCATTGATTTGATTCGATCAGCAAACGTTTTCGTTCTCCCCTCCAGGAAGGAGGGACTTTCAAATGCATTACTCGAAGCAATGAGTTCAGGACTTCCTATTGTGGTCACAAATCACTCATGGCTAGAAGATGTAGGCATTGATGGTGAACACTTCTTGTCATTTCCGGAAGGTTCTTCCGATGACCTGACTGAAAGGATTACGCGTTTAATTGAAAACCCTGCATTGCGAAAAGACCTCTCAGCTAGAACAAGAGAAAAAATAAAACAAGACTTTTGTTTACCCGTAATCGCCAAACGATATCACGAGTTATACGACAATATTACAACCGGTATCTCATGAATCAGTTACTTCCAGAAGAATTCGATGAACAGCTACCACGTAGTTCGATTTATTAAGTGAAATCTAAGGCTTGAGGTTTACATACAAGAAGAGGGTTCCACACTCATGAAAGTTGCTGTCTTTGGTGCAGGCTATGTAGGCTTAAGCACCGCTGTTGTACTTGCCAAAAAACATTCTGTTACTTTGATTGAAATTGATGAAACAAAGATTGATTTAATAAACAATGGAACATCTCCAATTGCTGAAAAGGGTCTTGAACCTCTTCTTAGGGATGCTCTTGAGAGAAATAGCATCAAAGCTGTAGGGTTAGATGAACCCCTTGGGTCCCAGGACGCAGTTCTCATTTGTGTGAATACACCGTCAGGGGATGATGGTTCTGTTAATCTAGAAGCTGTAGAGTCGGTAATGTCCAGCATCGAATCCCGGATTGATTCGCTTCTTGATGAATACCTTCTGGTTGCAATGAGAAGTACTGTACCTCCCGGTACAACAAGATTTACAGTTATTGAGCGGCTCTCAAAAAACGCTGACACCAAAAAGCTTGGGTTTATCTTCCAGCCAGAATTTTTACGACAAGGCTTTGCAATTCATGACTTACTAAATCCTGATCGCGTTATTATTGGTGCTTCTGATGATGATGCATATTCAAAGTACGAAGAACTAACCATTCAATGCTTGGATAAACAAGACACCAAGGTCCTGAAGATGTCTATCGAATCAGCTGAGATGTGTAAATATGCTAGCAATTCATTCTTGGCCACGAAGATTTCCTTCATCAGTGAATTATCCTCTTTAGCAGAACGGATCCCTCATGTCAACATTGATGATGTGGTTCTAGGAATGATTCAAGACCATCGAATCTCACCTAGTCATCTTAAACCCGGTTTAGGATACGGTGGCTCATGCCTTCCGAAGGATGTGAGTGGCCTGTTCACATTTGGTGCGAGCAAGGGAGTAGAAATGCCCTTGCTAAAAGCAGTTCATTTTGTGAACAAACAAACTACTGACCGACTTCTTCGTTTGGTCGACTCACTATCTCTGAGGGGGAAGAAAGTTGCAATCTTAGGTGTTGCTTTCAAAGCTGATACTGATGACACTAGAGACTCCCCTTCATTGCCTCTAATAAGACGGCTTTCTGCAGAGGGGGCCAAGGTTCATGCACATGACCCTCTCGTTAATCTTGAACAGACAAAAAATCAACTTGGTTTAGATTTCGAAATAGTATATGATATCTCGGAATGCACCCGGGACGCTTTTGTAACATTCATCATGACCGATTGGAGTGTTTACAAGGAGCTTGGTCTCAACTCCATTGCCTCGAACATGAGTCAGAAACTTGTAGTTGACGGTAGACGTATGTTTGTCGATATCGACGTTCCAGATGGAATAGTGTATTTACCTCTTGGAAGTTATCCTGAACAGAGAGTTATCTCATGAACTTATGAAGTCCCAAGCTCTTATAGAATGATTGCAATTGCTTTGCAATCGCGTCCCAACTAAACCTCTGTATATCTGCCAAATCAACTTTTGCTTTTGAAGTTGAATCATTGATACTCTCAGCAAAACTAAGCGAAGAGAAGTCATAGATGATAGTCCCCGATAGCTGTTTTGCAATTTCTACGTGGGCGGGCATATTCGACATTAATACTGGAGTACCACATGCGAGATATTCAAGTACTTTCATTGGAAATGAGGTGTTAAAGAGCGGTGTTTCAGGCAAATGGCAAACACCATAGTCTAAGTCAGCTATGAGGCTCGAAACTTCACCATGTGGCACTCTGCCCAAAAAAATGAACACCATCTAGTGATCGTTTAATCACTTCAGATTTCAAAAAATCTAAATCGTCTCCGTCTCCAATGAAAACCAAATTCCATGATTCATCGCTGGTTTCTACTAGTTTCTCAAACCCGTCAATCAAAAAGCTCAGCTGCCTCGTTTTTGCTACCCCTCCGACGTATCCTATTATCTTCGCATCTTTTCCCAGATTGAGTCGCTTTCTGATTGCGCCTCTTGGCGCTGGATGGAACGCAACCACATCTACACCAGAAGGTGAGATTGTGCAGTTAATTGGCGGAATTATACCAATGCTTCGATAGTGTTTCTCTAATCCATCCGTTATGAACACAACCCCATCAACAAGACTTAGGATTGTTTCCTCGAGAATTAGCGCAGCTATTCGAAAGCTGCTTTTCATCCACCCCTGTATTTCACCTCGTTTCGTGCTCATATCTATCCATGGACTTCTAATATCGTATACAACACGGGTTCTTGGGCTAATGAGCCATTTGTAGAGAACACATGCCAGTGTGGATGATGATGGATACAAACAATGAATCACATCAATGGTCCTCCTTCTACCTGATTTCCATAATGCTCCTAATGCCCAAAAGATGAATCTGAGATTTCCCGAAAGGCTGTACAAATCTGTACCAGAGGCCATAACCTCGATGTTTTTTTTGAACGTTGCTCAAATATCCTTCAGAAACCATTGCTGTGACGTGTATCTTACCTGTACCAGCAAGTGCTTCTATCAGATTTCTCAAATACGTGGACAAGGCGAGGTGTTTTGTCATGCTCACATTTTGAACAACGCATACTTTCATGATTCCAGCAATCCGCCTTTTTTCCC
>JARGGA010000389.1 GCA_029210805.1 Candidatus Thorarchaeota archaeon | reverse complement strand
GTGAGTTCAACATCATAGTATTCATCTGTGCACATTGGGCGATAATCGCCATATGGGGAGGCACCAGAGGCCACCAAGATACTACTGGTATTGTCTCCGGCATCTATTTCGAGGGCAGCTGCTGTAAAACCTCCAGTCTGACCTTCAGAATGAGCAAGGGGAGGTATTAAATCATAATCGACAATGTATCCTCCTTCCCCATAGTATAGCAGAGGGTATACATTGTCTACTTCCGAAGTCTCTAATTCAACAACGTCAACGGTAGGTTGTGCAGCTGTGCTTCCATAAATACAGGTTCCTCCATGCATCAGAACTCCTTCTACATCCTTAATTGTGGCACTAACAAAAGGGTTAGTACTTGTTCTATTTGCTACAGCCCTGTATGAAGCTACGAGAAGGCCATCATCGTCATCAACTTCCGCAGGCTCACCATACATATGTGAACCTACCTCTGTCAAGATAGAGGTCATATTGTCAATAATATACTGTTGACCCCCAAAATCAGAGTCATATCCAATCCACATGAACTTCTTGCCAGAATTGAACCAATTGGCGATACTCGCAATTTCAGAAGATTCGAAGTTGTTATTTGTTCCGTACAAGGCTCCTACAAGAAGGCCTTGAGCGTCAGAGAGAATTGTATCATTGATACCTCCATCTGCTAGAATAACTTCATGCCCCATCGCGGTGAGATTATCGAACAGTGGCCTATCAATAGTGTCTGAAATTGATGGATTATACTGTCCATGTGAATAGTCAACAACAATCTTTCCAGCATAAGCAACATCTGATTTCAGTGGGCTATCAGTAAAATTGATTTCACCTGACATTCTCATATGATTATTTGTTCCAGGAATTGTAGATATTGTTGTGATCATGAAGAACATGACCAGAACTCCAAGTAACATTATTCTTCTATGTGTCATTGAAGACGCCCTCGTGCTAAATCTCCTTTCAGAAAACGGGCTAATAAGAATCGCGAAAAAAGTCAACGCCTGAATGAAATTGGAAGCACTGGCTTGCTGTCAATGCTTCATCAGTTTCATCTAACCTAGACTTCTCTGGAGAAGATAGGTTGTTTTGAGATTAGGGACGGTTGCAACAAACTTTGATGTGGTGCGAATGCAGTTTTCTCTCCTATCTCCTTTGCAAGAGCATCGACTGACATCTGCGCCTGTTCTTTCTGCCGCCTTACTCTTACAGATAGAATCCCGGATTCCTTTTCTTTTTCACCAACCACACAGATGTAGGGGATCCAGAGTTTCTCTGCTGAACGAATCTTCTTTCCCAGAGTCATTGAACGGTCGTCAATTTCATATCTAATGCCAGCAGCATCTAGAGCTTTGCCAACTTTAAGTGCATGTTCAACCAAATCATCATCAACAGGTAAGAGTCTAACCTGGACTGGAGTCATCCAGAGAGGAAGCATTGGTTTCTTTCCTAGTTTCTTATCCTTGTTAGCTTGTTCAAGTACTCCGTAGAGAATACGCTCTATGGATCCAGATGGTGAAGTATGGAGGATAAGAGGTCGCTTGTCTTTCCCATCGTCTCCAACGTATTTGATATCGAATCTTTCGGCATTTTCGACATCAATTTGAATAGTTGCTAAACATGCCGCTTTCTGTTGGTCATCTACAACGTTCCATTCACCCTTGAAAATGAAGTAGGCATATCTTTCTTCAAACAATTCAATCATAGCGGGTTTGCCTACGTCAGCTATCACTCTACTGATGAATTCGCGATTCTCCTCGTAGAATGAACGCAGAATTCTAAATGATACTTCGTAATCCACCTCGAGTTCATTCATGAGTTTCTTTACAAAGACCATCTGGTTATTTACAGCTTCTTTTGCGCCTTCAGTATCTGCAACAAACTCATGGATATCGGGCATTGTGAAAGCTCTACCCCTTCTAATTCCGGCGAGTTCTCCACTCTGTTCTCGTCTGTAACTCGGGGCAATCTCAAAGAGCTTTAGTGGTAGCTGCTTGTGAGAAACCTGTGCTTGGGAAATTAGTAGGAACTGTCCAAAACAGGCAGAGAATCTCGCGAAGTAATCGTGATCTCCTGAACGTACTACATATTGTCTTGACGGAAACCTTTGTAGATATGATTTCAATGACGGATGCTCATAATCGTAAATTAGAGGGGTCTGAATAACATGTGCACCGTAATCAACCATCTCCTTCGTTACACGTTCTTCGATTGCCTTCTTCAAGGTCAAGCCACGAGGAGGCCAACGGAAATTCCCAGCATCTGACCCAATCTCATAATCAACTAATTCGAGATTTTTCATTAATTCGATGTGTGCAGGAGGGTCTTGGGCAGTTCGGTCCTTAGCGGTTTCATAAGCAACATAGAGTCTAAGATCCTCATAACCCGTATAATCGAATTTGCCAACCTCAGTCACTTTGCCATCTGGTTCAAAAATGTAGAAGGCAGACTTTGTCTGTGCTTCCGCTTGAATTGCAGTTAGATCCTCACCTTTGGTGATTTCGCCTTCAGCCTTGTCAGCGACCTTACTGATATCAAGTACCTTGGACCGCTCTGCTAGAGGGTGACCCTTGCAATGAATCATGAAGGATTTGTACCAGCCAAAGGGGATTCGGAGAACATCAAATCCTCGCTCCTTTAGGTCATTCTCAACGTTCTTGAGAAGCTTCAAAGCATCACTTGGTTTGGAAGGACTCTCACTCAAGTGAACCCAAGGATAGATAATTATTTTCGTTTCTTTCACTTCTTCTGCTGCCTTTACAATCATCTCTGCAGTCATTGTAGATGCTTTGTTCAGATTCTCTGTGTCAGAGGTTTCTGCAGCAATGAAGTTGACCAGACATGAATCGTCGGTCGAGTAACTCTTGGAATCAATTTCTTCTGCATTTTTCAAAGCTTTTCTCTTTGCTTCAAAGGAAAAGCCATCACTGTGAATCTGTAGCATTCTCATGTTAGAGACCTCTTAGGAAAATCAAACAAGAGGGTTTGCACTTAAGCTTGGCGCAATGTGTGCGTGCCAAATCGAACAAGATGAACCGAATTTTAATCACTTTGTTTTTATCGCTGTTATTAGATGCAGCAACTTTTCAAAATTAGCGCCGGTCTTTGCACTCACAGTCACCCATGGAATATTTAGGTCATTGGCCTTTTCTTGGATGTCTTCATCACCGACAAACCTTGTTTCATCTAGTTTGGTTCCAACAAGAATCCAGCGGTCCCTGGGTATTTGCTCAATAATTGGAATCCATTCATTCAGATCAAACAATGACTTGAAACGGTTCAAATCAAAAACAAGAAGGATAATATGCGCACCAGTTGCAAGACCTTCGTGGAAAAATCTGAAATGCTCCTGACCTCCAAGATCAAATATAGAAGCATGTACTTCGATTCCTTCTTCAGTATCGATAGAGGTCCATGAATCGATGCCCAAGCCAATTGTCATCTTATGATCCACAAAAGTACCTGTCGAGAGTCTAGATGCAATGGTACTTTTTCCACATCC
>JARGGA010000388.1 GCA_029210805.1 Candidatus Thorarchaeota archaeon | reverse complement strand
ATTTTGGAGCTTGCAGAAGAGAAGAATCTCCCAATCAGTGAGCCAGACCATAAAATCCGGGCGACTGTAATTGGTGCAGGCCAATTCAATTTACAGGTCAGTGGTTCAACCACATTCCTCTCCAAGGGTCTCGAATACCCATACAGGAACCTTCCAGCAGTTGTGCCATATATCCCTAGAACGAAAACAAAGTCTGAAGAAGTCACATCGGCAATACAAGAGGCAATCAAACGCTTTGACCTAATTGAAGGTACGGATGAAATGATACTTGCTTTCAACGATGCTGTGAGACCTTCATACGAAAATCTTGCAGCTTTTGCAAAAGGCGTTGTTGCAGCAATTCCGAAAACCATCGCTTCTGGTAAGCCATTGATGCTGTGCTTTGATACTGACATTGGAAATAGTGTTGGCAATGTCATGAAGAGAGAAACTGGCATAACAAATGAAATCCTAGCTATCGATGAGATATCACTCAAGGATGGAGATTTCGTTGATATTGGTGAACCTATCATTGAAGGAGTTGTAGTTCCCGTAGTTGTCAAGACATTGGTCTTTGATTCTAGTTAATCCGAAAATTATGCATGAATCAATAGCACTTTTATCGACTGATGTTGCCTTCTTTAATCAGGCATGTTAGGAGTGCCCGAGATGGAGAGAAAGAACGTCTTATTCATTCTAGGATTCATTTCTGCCATTTTTGTGCATCAAGTAGGCACCATTTACCAGGGGTTCGTTGCAACTATATTGATGTCATTATCACTCATTATGTTCTGTGTTCTCTGCGGCGCTGCAATTGAAGATTACAGCACTCGGGGGAAAAACCAAGTACCGAGGAGTACTATCTTGCTGGTAAAGACTCAAGATTTAGAATACCGAAATTTAGATCAGGTTCTGAGTCAGAGATTTGGCCAACTGCGGATGGACAAATTCAACCAGTCGAGGTTCTTGCTGACCTTTCATCATCTTCTCCACCTAATGCATCAATGTCCCAATCAAGAAATCTCCTTGATGCTGCGGTTGCCAAATACGATGAAGGAATTACACCGGAATCCCAGACTCTTCTTGAAGAAGCAATGCATATTTCGCCAAGTCAAGCAGTTGTATGGGCGGCCCTCTCTGTAGTCCATATTGCTCGAAATGAATGCGAGAGAGCAATGATTGCGAAACAAAAAGCTACGCAGCTTGACAAGAAAAATCCTGCATCAATTATTGCCTCAGCTTTGTTTGAATATAGTTGTGTGAAATCTTCAGAAACAGAGATGCCAGAAGTGCTTGAGGTGCCATCAGATGGTGTCATAGTTGAAGTTGATTCTTATCAGATTCCAAGAAGTGCAAAAATCTGGTGGGAAGAAGGATTAAGACAATTGAAGAAGGGCGATTTGCAGCTAGCTCTTAGAATGTTCCAAGCAGCGCTTATAGAATTTCAACAGTTCCCGCAAGCTTGGGAGGGCACTGCAATCGTGTATGGTTTGATGTATGATGATGCGCGTGAAGAATCCGCTTTGCGGGGAAAAGAACTAGCAGAGAAGAAAGAGATTATACCTGAAGAAATTTGGGAGGCTATTCAGCTGACACCCAAGTCAAAGTGGTTTGAGCGCATCGCTCTTTACAGAGTAGTATATGGAACAAGATTCAGACTAGCAGTTCTGTAATAGTAGCCAATGAGCAGAAGTCACGTTTCTTTGCGACTTCTGACCTGTAAATACAATGCCACAAATATTGTTGAGAGGAATGCCCTTCCACCCAATCCTAGCAAGAATTCAGGAATAATAGACACCAATTGGGATGATACTAGTGACAAGTAGGGATATTCATAACCCAATGAGCAGAATTCTTGAGGGTTGCATCAAGGAAAGGACTCCGCTCATACAGTATTGTAACAATTTGGAAGGATTCTTTATAGGGTTACAGATGGGGAAAAACTTCGAAAGCTAGATTAGAGAGAAAGTAACAGAAAAAATATATGCGTAAATTCAGGCCTCTGCTTTTGTCGGACAAAGAAGACATACTGGAAATCTCTCGTAATACATGGGAGGGACATGATTATCTTCCTCAATACTTCGATCAATGGTTATCAGATGAAAAATGCCACACATTGGCAATTGAGGAAAATGGTAGAGTGGCAGCTCTAGCCAACTTGAAAATCATCGATGATGGAAAGACAGGATGGATGGAGGGACTCCGGGTTCATCCTACCTATAGGAGAAAGGGTTACGCGTCAATCATCACAGACAAACTAGTCCAAATGGCAACGGATATTGGTGTCAAACAAATTCGGTACACCACGGCAACGGTGAATGAGTCTTCTTTGCACCTTGCTTCCAAAGCTGGAATGAAACGACTATTCGATCTTGGTGTCTACTGGCATGGCGGAATCGAAACTGTCTCTTGGACAAAGGCATCAACAAATATTGAAAAAATAAATCCCGATGAGGAATTTTCTTTGATTAAAGAGTCAAATCTATTTCCAAATAACATTCTAATATTGGATTGGAAGGCACTAGATGTAACAAAACGAGCTTTTGAAGAACTAGTAAATGAAGTCTGGGTGCATCGTACGTCAGATGGTTTTGAGTCAATATCAGTAGCAAGCATTCGCCATGAACTGAATAGAACATTATGGAGTTTCACTATATACACAGAAAAAGATGAACATTTTCTGGAACACTTATCACATCACATCAAGAGAACAAGAGAAAACAAGCTAGACAAATTCACAATGATGTATCCAACAAAATTCAAAGAACTGCTTTACAATTTCGATTGGGTGAATCAGGAAGATAAAGAAATCGGAATCACCTTGCTGGAGAAAGTCCTCTGAATACCCAAAGTGCTCATCTGAAGGAGTATTCATAAGCCGGATAGATTCTCGATAGCATGAGGAGAATAAATTGTTGCAGACCCCACCATATTTTCTTGTTGATCCTATCGCATATATTCAATATTATTGGCCTGAAATACAACCTTTCATGCCTTACTTCGTCTTACTTATCCAATTACTGGTTATCCTAATTGGATATTGGGTAATTGTACGTCTCTTTAGAAGGTCTCTTTACGCGGTCGGGATGGGAACAGAGGCGGCAGGTAGTATAACACTGGTGTTGAGGTTGATATTCTTTGTAGTTGCAATTACCGTAATGGTTGATTCCATAGATCCTGATATTGCTACACTCATCTCAATAACAGCAATCCTCGGTACTGCACTTGGATTGGCATTTTCACAGTCTCTAAGCAATATCGTGAGCGGTCTGTACGTAATAATTGCTAGACCTTTCCAAATTGGGGATTATGTAAGAATAGGTTCCACAGAAGGGATAGTCAGAGAAATAACATTGAATTATACAAGAATTCTTCTTCCTGATCAAACACGTCAACTCCTTCCAAATAATAGAATAATCAGTAGTGAGTTAACTAATTTCCGCATCAACATCCATGACTATATCAAAGAGCAAGAAGAAGAATCCAAAGAGGCAGATATCGACAGAGACTATCGAAAAATG
>JARGGA010000387.1 GCA_029210805.1 Candidatus Thorarchaeota archaeon | reverse complement strand
AATCATGTGACGTGGCCAGTTCGCCTCTGAATTCTTGTATTATTCTACAGAGCCCCTAATAATTGTGAAATTTTGCTGCCAACTCCCCTCACATTAATTATGATCTCTACACCGAGTATCGCAAATCCAAACATAGGCTATAGAAATCACGATTGCTGAAAAACTGTCACTCTGATCAGATAGTCCAATGAAGGACTGTCATTCAGAATTGCTTTTTTGGTGAAACGCAGGAAACTGTGTAGCTCTAACGAATTCTTTTTGAAACTTCATATTTCCAGCTAGTTCAATGTGATTGATGGATTTCACAATCTCTTCAGCAAGTCGGCATATATCTGAAGATAACAACATCATTTTAGCTCCTTGCCCTGCTGTATTACCAACCTGCAGTATTCTCTCAATTGAAACATCCGGTATCAAACCTATTCTTAATGCTGACATAGGTTGAATGTAACTTCCGAATGCACCAGCTAGGAGGATTCTATCTATTGAATCTACAGGAACCCCTGCAATGTTTAGTAATACCATGCTTCCTGCATTGATCGCCGCCTTTGCCAATTGGACCTGACGGATGTCCTTTTGAGTGAAAAGAATTCTTTCTTTCCTTCCATGTTCTGTTGTATCAACTACAATGTATCCAAGGCTGTTTATCGGCTCTCGGAGAATTCTTTTAGATTCTGATAGACGTCCTTCAATGGAAACAAGGTTCACTTTTCTCAATTCTGCTACAACATCTACTATCGCTGAGCCACACAACCCCTTGGGAGTTGTATAACCTATCACCGTAATTTCTGGAGGTTCATTCACTTCGCTAATTGTAACATGTTCGATTGCCCCTACTTGTCCTCTCATCCCCCGAGAAATTGTTGCCCCTTCAAATGCAGATCCCGCAGCTGTAGAAGCAGCATAGAGATCTCCCTTATTGGATAAGACAATCTCGCCATTCGTACCAATATCAATTCCCAGAACGATATCATCTGTTTCATGCAGATTTTGCGAAATTATAAGCGACGTTATGTCGCTACCAACAAATCCTCCAATGAGCGGTCCACAATATGCTTTGGCATTTATCTCGTCGAAGCCTAGCAGCTTTGTTTGCACTACCTGCGCGCTTTTTAAAGCAGGAGAGAAAGGTGCAACACTCAGTGTTGATGTATCCAAACCCAGAAAGAAGTGGTGCATTACTGTGTTTCCTACAACTGATAGATTAGTAAGAGCACTCTTTCTGATATTCGATGCATTAAGGGCTTTTATTAGTAAGGATTCAATGGTTCCAACTACTTGACTCTGTAGAGCTTGTCGATTGGCATCACTTTCTTTTGCAGATGTGAGGCGAGTTACTATATCTTCACCATATGCAACTTGTGGATTCAATTCTGAGGTCGCGGCAAGTTGTTGACCAGTACCAAGGTCTAGAAGATACACTACTATCGTCGTAGTACCAATATCTATTGCAGCACCATACTCACCTGAACGACCCTCATCTATCATTGGTTCTATAACATCAGATACTCCCTCCGTTAAGATGCGCATATCTGGCAATGCACCCGATGCTACAATTCGCGAATCTGTGTCAATGGTATGATTGCATGCTAAGCGAACACCTCGATCTAATTCGTTCTTTGACAGATGGCGTCTGTCCGATTGAGATGTCTGCAATGTCGGTGTGATTGCGATTTTGCATTTTCCGCAGGTGCCTCTACCTCCACACTCCGAAGGAACGTACAATCCACTTTCACGTATTGCTTCGAGATACGTTATTCCTTCAGTAACCAAAATCCTCTGACCTGATGACTCAAGAATGAGAAGATGTTTCTTCACCGCTACTCCACCTAACTGATCAGGAATCTAGGATGTGGTTTTTCTGGGCGTTCCCTACTTTCAATTAGGATTCCTGATAGAGCTGCATCTATCATAGCCACTGACGGATAAATAACTGGTGCGTGCTTTGCAGGACCAATTAGCACAAAGTCTGCACCCAGGGAAACTGGCATCAGATTCGAACCAACTAGAGCAGGGGTTTTTGCTTCTATTCCGAATTTTGAAACAAGACCTTTCCAGGTACTAACAGCATTGTGCGCCCCGCAACCCACAGGGTATCCATACTTATTCTTGAGCAAATGTTGTGTCGTGCAGGCGATTCCAAGAGTTGGAATGTCCATGACACCTGTGTCAATCATGATGTTAGTTATCCCTACATCTTGGGACTTCTTCATTAGCTCCTCTGCAAGTGCGACACGTTTGGAAGAAGAGAGCATTGACACTGCATCAAAAGTGAGTAGCAATGCATTCTTGAGACCTGCATGAGTGATGACCTGATAGAGTTCATCCTCGGTGGTTGGAGTGAGTGAGTTTATTACTACCCTATCAATGAACCCTGCTTCCATTGAGGTCATGATTCCTGTAGCATTTACTTCAGCAGAATCACATCCATCAATCAGAAGAGGAAAATCAGTTGCATCTGCCAAATAGCGAAGATACTCATCGATGGCAATACAGGTGGGTCCAACTACATCTAGCATAGTTGGAAGCCCTGTCTTGTCGGATAGTCCCTGAAGCATATTGAGAGTTTCTTCAGTCTTTGACTTGTCAAACTCACCCTTCTCTTCATTCAGGACGAGTTTGTCTTTCGTGTAGAATAATGAAGGAATCAAAACGGTCGAATTCAGACCAGGGCGTCCTCCTATCTTCACACTGCCAATTTCCAGAGTTCTCTGTTGTGTTGAGTAGTCAAACACAGATTGTCTCTCCAAGTTCCATTGAACGCTGATAACGCTCTTATCACTTGTTGTTGATTGACGCCATCAAGAAATACCGTAAGGCATTAGAATGACAAACCAAGATTCTGAAAAACGCCAAAAATCAAGAAAGCCGTCTAAGTCTAAGCCTCATTGGTGTCCCAAACACTCTCGACCAACAACACAGTCTTTGTCGCGAATCCGACTTTTGAGCAAGTGCTTCATCGCTCCACATTGTTGTTCGTCAATCCGCCCATGTGCTGTCTTAATCGCTCGACCATATTTGATTGTGATAATGGTCCCACTCAACACATCAGGCCCAGACGCCAACGTGAGCATACTTCTTAGACGGCCTATATATTATTAGCTAAGTTTTGTAATAAAGTTTCTGCCACGAAAATTCAGTCGAAAACTATGCCCTCTGCCCGTAGAATCGAATCAAGGTATTTCGATGGAGAGATTTCTGTTACCGTAACATTATCCACGTTGATAATGTATATGCTGTCAATTTCTGACATCATTAATGCCTCTAGTAGGATGGGAGGTGACTTGTAGAAGAAGTCACAATCTCTCTTTATTTTCTCTATCTTCTGTTTGTTTCTTTCCTCAGGTGGATGAATCAGGATTCTTGGAATTTGCAAAACATGGTAACTTGGAGTAGCCAATCCAAAACGATGGCTGTATTGGGAATATCGTGCGATCTTAGCAGCTACTCTTGTTTCACTGTACAACATAGGATACAATGCTGCTTTGGGCGGAACGAAACCCGTTTCGACTTCAA
>JARGGA010000386.1 GCA_029210805.1 Candidatus Thorarchaeota archaeon | reverse complement strand
ACGCTGCTTCGATGAATTAGGAACCGAACAACATCTTGGGCTCGATGTCTAGGATCGTATAGGTTTCGGGAAACGGTGATCGAGTAGGTATCTACTCCAAAAACAGATTCGATTTTCTTGATATCATCTTTGCTTGTGGGAAGGTAGGAGCAGTTGTAACTCCCTTCAACTCCCGACTTACAACACTTGAAACGGAATACCTTCTGAAAAAGACTGATTTATCAATGGTATTCTATGACCCTAATCTCAAGAAACAGTTTGCAGAAATTCGTCCGTTCTTAGAAAAACGTCCTGTCATCGTCATGGGAAACAAGGTAACTGACACTGATTCTGATCTTCACTCACTCATGGCAAAGAAATCCTCAAGAGAGGTGGAACGACCAGCAATCCAATTAGATGATCCTTTCTTAATCGTCTTCACTGGAGGAACCACAGGCCTACCCAAAGGTGCTGTTTTGCCCCACCGATTAGTATTCTGGAATTCAGTCAACACGATTGTTTCCTGGGGACTTAGGCCTGATGATATTCAACCACTTCTCTTTCCACTCTTTCATACAGGAGGTATCAATGTACTTCTCATACCATTCTACCACCTTGGGGCACTAAGCATCATCATGGGTGATTTTGATTCTGAAGAAACACTAAGAGTCGTTGAGGATGAAAAATGCACAATTGTAATTGGCGTTCCTACTATGTTTAATGCCATATCACAGTCTTCCAAATTCATGAAGACTGATTTTGAACATGTTAGGACGTTCATCAGTGGAAGAGCTCCCTGCCCTGTTGCAATTATGGAAAAATACTGGGAGCGCGGTAAGATTCTGAAGATGGGTTACGGACTCACGGAAGTTGGACCAAATAACTTCTATCTACCCGATGAGGATGTTAAAAAAAGACCAACATCGGTCGGTTTCCCAGTATTTCACTGTGACATGAAGATAGTAAACGATGACAATTCTATAGTTGATGATGGAGTTCCGGGTGAGTTGTTGCTCAGAGGGCCGCACGCTTTCAGTGGATACTGGGATGATCCTGAAGAAACTGCTAAGGTTATTGAGCCTGATGGATGGGTTCACACTGGAGATTTAGTGACGAAAGATGAGGACGGCTTCTATTATATCGTTGGTCGAAAGAAGGATATGTTCATCTCAGGTGGAGAGAATGTGTTTCCTACTGAAATTGAAGAGCTGCTGTACAAGCATCCGATGATTTCTAAATCTGCTGTGATAGGAGTTCCTGACGAAAAATGGGGTGAAGTAGGGAAAGCATTCATAGTGCTGAGAAGTGGCTCATCACTAACGGAAGATGAAATCAGGAAATACTTCGATGGAAAACTAGCACGTTACAAGATTCCCAAGTATTTTGAATTTCGCCAAGAACTGCCTAAGAGTGCAGCAGGAAAGATTCTGAAAAGGGAATTGGAGGAAGAAACATGAAAGCAATTGGCATTGAATCAATTGGAATATATATTCCAACAGAAAGACATACTGCTGAGCACATCTCTGAACAGTCCGGTACCCCTGTTGAGATCATTAAATCAAAGATAGGTATGTTAAGTAAATCAGTGCCTGGTCCTGACGACCATACTGTTGCTATGGGAGTTAAGGCTGCAAAGATAGCCATCGAACGTGCAGATATCAATCCAGCAACAGACATTGATTTAGTGATATGGGCTGGAGAGGTTTATGCTGAACACCCAATGCAAACATATGGCATTAAGTTCCAGAACGACGTGGGTGCAACCGAAGCATGGGCTTTCGATATCAATCAGCGGTGTGGTACTGTAATTGTTGGGATGATTCTTGGCAAATCGCTCATGCAGACTCATGGATTCAAGCGGGTGCTGATTGGAAGTGGGTACAGAAATAGCGATATTATTGATTATTCTAACATTCGGACTCGTTTCATGCATGACTTGGCAGCTAGTGGAGTTGCAATGATTCTTCGAAATGATTATCCACACAACATACTCCGTGAAGGCAGCGTCATCTCCGATGGTCAATTTGCGGAGGATGTGTATGTTCCTGCGGGTGGGACAGTGATGCCAGCAACGTGTGAAACAATTGAGAACCGATTACACTATCTAGATGTAAGAGACCCAGTGGGTCTAAAGGACCGACTTGATAGGCTTTCAATGAGTAATTTCCTGAAAGTTGTTGATGAATCACTAGAGAAAAGTGGATACTCTAGAGAAGATATCGACTATCTAGGGCTCCTTAGGATGAAGAGAAGTGCATTCGAATATGTTGCCCATGAGTGTGGTGTTCACCCATATGAGCAATCTACGTATTTTGATGAATGGGGGCATATGGGACAAAATGATTCCATTGTGTCTTTAGAGGAGGGTCTTAAAAGCGGTAAGATCAAAGATGGCGATGTTGTCGTTCTTACTGCTGCTGGAATCGGATGGTCATGGAATGCAATGACCATTGATTGGGGACCTATGAAAAAGGAGTGAATTGAATGAAAGTAGCAAAATACTCAGAGTTGTCTATAGGCCAATCTGCTGAAGTGGTTCATAATGTGACAGAAGAAGACATCAAGGTATTTGGTGATTTAAGCGGAGACTATAATCCGTTGCACTTCGATGAGGAATGGGCGAAGACAACCATGTTCAAGGGGAGAATTGCGCATGGGGTTCTTACTGCAGCATTCATCAGCACAGCAATCGGAATGAAACTTCCAGGTCCCGGAACAATATATCTTGGACAGTCTATGAAGTTTCTTGGTCCGGTAAGAATTGGCGATACAATAACTGCTCGGGTTGAGATTATTGAATTGAATGATGAAAAAGAACGAGTCACATTGCGAACTACCTGTACAAACCAAAAGGGGAAACTAGTTCTCGATGGAGAAGCAATGATTACATTAATGAAACTAGACTAGGAAATTTGCAATTTGTGTGATTTGCCATCAGAATAGAAAGAATATACTTCGAAGATACTGACAAATGTTAATAGCATTGGATTCTGTCTTGTTGCTTAGATAGCTAGACACTATCTTAAGTCGCGTCCTGAATCTATCATGTCACCACATTCTGTTAGGTAGATTCGGAGAGGAGATTACTACAATGAATAATAAGATAATTTCAGGAGCTCTTTGCTCATTTTTGATTGCTTTACTTGTTCTTCCTATGCTTTCAATACCATTCGCTCAAATTGGAGTAGTGGATTCAACTGCACGTCAAAGCGTCACTGCTATGCAAGGCCCTCCTGTAGAAATGAGAATTAACGTGTTTGAGGATGAATCGGTTTCTTCCAATAATACAGATACAAACTATGATGGAAATTACGCCTATGGTGGCGTTTGGGTCGGTCTGGAGGATACTGACGGATGGGCCAGGTCCTGGCTGAAATACGACCTTTCACATTTACAAAATGGCATTGGCATCGTCAGTGCTACACTGAATCTGTATTCCGTACATGAATGGAATGATACTACTGGGGCTCCAATAGGCATCTATTTCTCAAGCAATGATACTTGGACTGAAGATACAATTACTTGGAACAATCAACCAGA
>JARGGA010000384.1 GCA_029210805.1 Candidatus Thorarchaeota archaeon | reverse complement strand
AGGAATGTGGCGGAAATGGCTACCTGTGGCGAATGTTGGCAATGGAGCGTATTATTGCCCTGACTGCGAAGCTCCTCTATGCAAGGATAAAGATGTACTAGTGATCAATACAGGAACCGTGGGAAGTGCCCTTCATGTGGCAAATTCTCTGTCGAGGTTAACAGATAAGATCAAGATACTCATGACGGAAGATGCTTACATGCCCATCGAGAAACAAGATCTCTCGAAACTAGATGACTCACCATACGAATGGACTAAGGGCATGATAAAGGAAATTGACTTTCCGGTTCCAGGTAAGCTTCAGAAAGTCATACTTGAATCTGGCAAGGTTCTAAAATCAGGAGTATTCTTTGTTGCATTCGTTGCTGAAGCGCGAACAGAATTGGCACGGATGATTGGTGTCGAAGTAGATAAACGGGGAAATATATTAACAGACCATCGAGGCCAGACGAACAAAGAGGGGATATGGGCTGCTGGGGATTGCAGACCAATTACTCAACAAATAGCAATGGCAACAGGAACTGGAAATTACGCAGCACTCATGATAAATCAATTCCTTGGAAATGAATATGAAAAAGACGAGGTATTTGACCATCCAGAATGCCGCTCTGCATTGCATATGGATGATTGACCTCCAGGGTAACACAGATGTGGGTGCGTATCAGAATAGCAAGCCGTTTGCGATATGACGAGGTAGCTTGGATTCAGAGATTATTTCTTTCCGTTCAATTGTTGAAAATCCAGCTTCGGTACAGATTCGATCGAAAACTGTTTTCAATACAAGTCCTTCAATTTTACTTGGTGCAAAGTGTAATCGATTAATATACGCAGCAACAAGAAGGACCTTTTGCCGCTGAGGAACATCGTCACGAGTCATCGTTTGTTGTACTACCGTATCCAATGCTCCAAGAACGCCAACAAACCAAACATTATGAATCCGTTCAGCCCAAACAGAAATTGCAATACTCCTGGTTACATTCAGAACTCTTCCTACAGGAATTGCACTTCGGTAAGATGGATACTCGCGTCCGTACCGTCGTGCAGCTGTGATCAACCTTTCCCTCCGCTCTGCATTCTTCATAGTATCCATCGCAAATTGGATCAGAGAATTGTTGTTGGTAATCGTATCAACAACTCTTTTCAATTCAGGAAATGTACCCAACCGTGTAAGTTCGTATAATGCCTGAGCCATTGCAGTTGGATTCTGCATTGGGAAGTCCTCCAATAGTTTAAGGGTAAGATGTTTACTGGTTGCTGTAAGTTTCATCTCATCATCTGGATGAATAAGTAATTGGAGAACCCGCTCTTTTGCATCTTTTTGAATAATCGGTCGGAGAGCATCCTCCATAGGCTGTAGTCTTTTCTTCAAGTATTCAGCAATCGTTCCTTTTAGTTGATAGGTAATTGCTCGCAACTGCTGTGAGTAGGCTGCCAATTCCTCAGAACTAAGCTCGTTCATTTTTCTGCCGTGAATCACTAATGTGTGTATTCTATCGAGGAGTTTTTTGGCAATATCATAATCATGGATATACTTTATACTTCTAAGGGAGACTGAAATATTAGGGGAAATGGTCTTCGGACCAGCACTGAGGCTGGCAATAGCTTTAGCGGAATCAAGAACTTCTGAGATGAGTTTCTTATTAGCCGGAGTAGCTCCAGTCGAGAGAATCTTCAAGAATCTACGAAGGTTTACACTGGAAGGATCATTAACTAAATCCCGAACTACGGAAGTAATGAGTTTTGATTCATTATCAGTAGTCAGATTGAGTGCCTTCATGTATCCTGAAAGTGTCTTGAATTTGCCACTAACAGCAAGATTCTTGGTGACAAGCAGAACTACCTCATTTCGATATCGCAAAGAAACAAGATTGCTTTGTATGGCTATTTCTTTCAATGTAGTGGATTTAGCAATTACTTCAGCTGCTGCTTTGACCGAGCCAATAGTGCACAGCATATTCAGCTTGATTTCATCGGAGTCCAATTCCTTCAGTACAGAAGAGAATACTTCAATCCTATGCATATCTTTGCTCACATAAATTGTAAGATTCCTAATTTTCTCTCCAAGACCATTACATAGCATCACCGCTTCCTTGGCCTTACCCTGTTCATATAGATCTATGACTAGCTTGACCGCTTCAGCTCCGTATCTCGATGATGTCATCTTTGAAAATTGAGCGACCGCAGATTCCAAATTCCCTTTTTCAACTTCCATAAAAATCGAGGTTCGACGGTAAGGTGCTTCAAGGTTAAGATGGCCGTAGATATTGGAGGCTTTCTCATAGTCATTAGCTTCATCATATGCTGAAGCTAGCTGAGATAACGTGCTGTATGCCTTTGAACCCGAAGTTGCCAATTCTCGCAGCATTTGCTCAGGCAGTTCAAGAGCTGCAGCCATTCTAATTGCTGATTTAGTTAATCCGCGATTTAGATACACAGAGAACGCTAGTGATTTGTCAGCTGCATCCCCCCGCTCATTCATTCCCGCACTTTCTATAGCAGCTGATCGTTTCAGAGTGTATTTTCGTAGAAAGTCAGCTAGAACCATTATAATAGCCAAAATTGGCACAATGTAAAGAATTACTCCAACCTGCCAAGCGGCCTGTGCTACCACAAAACCTGAATACACTGAGGAAGAAGCTGAATCTCCATCCAAGGATATCAGTATTTCAACTAGCATCAAGCGGTCGCCAGTGGAGAGTTGCGACATATCATATGAGTATACGACATAAGTTTCCCCAGGAGGGAGTATCATCTCATCATTTAGGATTGCGGTACCATCTAATAGAATGGACAATTCAATTGAAACATCTATGGAATCAGAACTGAATAGTGTAATCGCAATCTGCCAAGTTCCAAGTTGAGGTGATCGAGGTATTGAAACTGAAACCACTGGCAATACTGGTGTATCTTGTGATGGAATTGTTGCGTTTACTTCATACTTAGTCATGCATTGTAATGGTAAATCTACAGATAACTGGAACATTACAAATAATAGGAAACAAAGGAGAATCAATGTAGACAATTTTTGAGGTCTACTCATTCTTCTTCCTCCATTTCAGATTGTTTCAGCTTAAAAGAACCATCTTCACTAACAATCAATTCGAAATCTGAGAACGAAGCATCTTGAAAAGCAATATCCCCAAATGGCACTGTTTCCTGTATATCTTTTACAGCAGGCGTTTCCGATTCATCTTCTTCTGTTTCTACTGAATCGGGATTTGATGCTTCAATGAAATCAAAGGAGGTTACGATAATAGGTTCAATATCCTCATCATCAATGGGATTGATCTCTGCTTCGATTGGCATTAGCTCAGGTGATGGTAATTCTACTGCTTCAGCAGATTTTGAAATTGTTTTCTTGGATGCAATCGAATTCAAAAAAGATTCAAATAAAGCTGGAGACTCCATTTGTGAAATCTCATGACTCATCGACTTTGAGATACGAGATATTCCAATAATCTCCAATACTATAACCAGTGCCAAAATAGCTGGTAATGCTATTGCCAATGCAGTAAGACCAAGCTCAAGCACTTG
>JARGGA010000385.1 GCA_029210805.1 Candidatus Thorarchaeota archaeon | reverse complement strand
TCCAATCTTTCCGCTGCATTGCAGTGCGATGATCTCTGGATGAAGAGAGATGATTTAACCAGCGAAACGTATGGCGGAAATAAGATCAGGAAGTTAGAATTCATCATTGCTGAAGCCTTGAAGATGAATAAGAAATGGATTCTGACATTTGGGGGAATTGGTTCAAATCACGCCTTAGCTACGGCAATTTACGGAAGAACACAAGGCATCAAGACGTTGGTATGTATGATTGATCAACCGGTAACACAAGCTGTAAGAGAAAAACTTCTTCTCTGTTCGCACTTCGGAGCAAAGCTGTCCTACGCCAAGAATATTTTTGGAGCATTTTTCAAGGGTTTATGGCATCTTGCAACCAAAAGAGGAGTATACTTTCTATGGATGGGTGGATCAAATACCACAGGAATCTTAGGCCATGTGAATGCTGCGTTTGAGCTAACTAGGCAAATTGAAGAAGGGCAGATTCCTTCTCCAAAACGGATTTTCATCCCTGTAGGCACAATGGGAACTTATGCAGGTTTGAAGGTCGGTCTTACTCTTGCAGGTATTGATGCAGATCTTGTGGGGGTGAAGGTAACTGATCTCAGCATGGCCAATGAGAAGGAATTGACAAAGATGATCAATAAGACCTTCAAATTCCTACACGATAAATCGGAAAATATTCCTCATATCCAGATGCAACAAGAAGATATCCATATGGTTCATGACTTCGTGGGGGAGGGATACGGATATGAAACTCCTGAGGGGGCGGATGCATTGTCACTGCTGGAGAAAGAGGAATCTGTGATTATTGATCCTACTTATACTGCGAAAGCATTCGCATATTTGTTAAAGAGCATCCGAGATGGAAAGGAGGGGAACGGTCCAACTCTCTTCTGGAATACATACAATTCTGCAAAACTTCCGGATACAAAGGAACTTAATCTAGACTGCCAAGCTCTTCCTCGTTCTTTCCACAAATTCTTCAAAGATTGATAGTCCGGGGGGGAATCCCCCGGATAGATATCTTATCGTTCAGAAGATTATGCATTCTCGGTCAGATTTTCCTCCTTCTTCCAAGGAGGCACAATGTATTTCGCTAGAACAATTACCGGTATTGCAACTAGTGCTCCAATTGCAAATGGCAGCATGTAACCCCACACAGGAACCGTAATACCGAGGAATGGGTAAGCAATGGCATTCTGTCCAACGTTAACCAATGATGTGAACACTGCAAACATCGTGCCTGCTATCGCTGGTGGTGTGATGTGCATTGCAAATCCCATAATCGCAGCAGTAGTCATCCCACTGCCAATCCCAAAGAGGATTGTAGTAGCATATGCAATTGTCAGATTTCCCGTTGAATTGAATCCCATTAAGAAAAGCGAAACGGCATAGATTGGTGCTATCGCGATGACTCCGCTTCGATAGTCTTTGAAGCGGTCATAGGAAACTCCGCCCAGGATTCCTCCGATGAAGAAGAAAACAGACCATATCAGGACAAAGATTGCAGATTCTGTAGAATCAACTCCCACTACATCGGTGTAGAAAAGGGAGATGAAATTCGTACCAACACCAAAGATGAAACCACCACCAACGTAGGCAAGAAATGCTAGCCAAAGATAGGAATGATTTAGCTCCTCCCGAATAATTTCAACTGTTTCAAAAACTGTTTTTCTATTCTCAACTGGTTTCTCACGAGCAACCAAAAACCACACCAATGCCCCAACACCTGCAATTGACCCTAGAATTATGAAAGCAGTTGGATATCCCAGTGTTGGACTAGCAAGTGTAATGACAAGTACACCAAATACAGACGCAATACCTTGAGCGCCCCATCCAAGGCCCATCATAGAACCTCGGTCAGACTCTGGAGTGACATCAACAGCCCACGCATCAACCGCAGTATCACCAAGATAGAAGCCCAAAGTCGTAATGAAGACAACCGTTGTGAATAGAATGGCATCTAGCGCAAAGGGGAGAATCAGCCAGCCACCTACAATGAGAGGAATTGAAATTAGCACATAGCCTCGTCGATAACCAAATCTACCAAGTGATTTTGAGTCGCTTGCAAAACCATATACTACCTTGAGATAGCCAGGAATGGCTCCAATTGCAAGCAAAACGCCTATTGTGATTTCATCAAACAATAGTTGGTCGGCCATATACACTGGAAGGAAAAGAAGAATTCCTGTCGTTGCAAAACCCTCGGTTGCATAAAACAACGCGTAAAGGGCTTTGTAGAGTCTAGGTTTATACTCGAAATCTGTTGGATTCTCTAAAGACATTGCTTCATCCTCAGCAAACATCTGAAACTAAAATCAGCAGATTTAAGCGTAGGATAAAAGTCCTAGGTATTCACCTGACGCCTGAGGAGGAGCTAGTAATTACAGCATATGAGCATGCTAGGGTGCTATCTGTGGATATCGGTCCAAGACCTTCAGGATCCGAAAACAGCAAGAGAACCGCTGAGTATCTACTAAGCGAATTCAAATCAATAGGAGTTGCAAAGGCGTACATCGACGAATTCAGGATGCGACCAGCTTTCTGGAGTGGTACAGCATCATTTGCACTAGTTTTTTCATTCGTGATAATGCTGACAATGCGAGATCTTTCAATACTCGCGCTAACTCTTGCAGCACTGCTTCCGGTTTTGACAATCCTTGAAATCGATCAAGGACGAGAAGTGATGATGAAAATACTCCCTTCATCAATCGGGAGAAATGTGATTGGAATCGAATCACCGACAAACGAGATGAAAAATAGAGTAATTATCTGTGCGCATCATGATAGCAAAACGCAGGCAATTCCAATAGGATTCAGAGGTGTAATGCTACTCTTTGTTCTTGTGGGAATGATTTACCTTTTCATTGCATCGTTGATAAAAATGCTAGCAGATTTTGTATTTACTCAACTGAGTTTCCTAACAGAATATCTAATCCTAGGAAGTGTAGTAGCAACAGGATACTATGGTATCTATGCAATCTTGAATTATGTGACCTCAATAATTGAAGAAAGTCCGGGAGCTGAGGATAATGCCATAGCAGTAGGAATAATCCTTGAACTCGCAAAGAAACTCAAAGATACCAGATTGGAGCACACAGAGATGTGGTATCTATTTACAGATGCTGAGGAGATTGCCATGAAGGGTGCCAACGTATTTGCGCGTCAGTACAAACATGACCTCGAATATGCATATGTGATTAACATTGAAGGCTGCGGTACAGATGCACCACTTGCATACTCCGTGAAGCAGCAGTCTATAATGTCCAAACCTACATCACAAACCCTCATCGATATTCTCGTGAATGCAGCCAGTGAAAAAGGTGAGTCAATCACTCCTATTACATTTCCAGCGACTACAGATGGATATCAATTTGCTCGTAATGGGTTTGAAGTAGTAACAATCTGGCGATACGATGAAGATGAAAAATCCGTTGCGCATACGCCGAGGGACACCATTGACAGAATGGATATCAATGCAATAAACAAGACTATGGAATGCGTTGAATCAGTTCTCAGAATTATAGATGGGAGGGAGAGTCCCGCTCCTAACTC
>JARGGA010000383.1 GCA_029210805.1 Candidatus Thorarchaeota archaeon | reverse complement strand
GATGTGCAAATGATGACGTACAGAATAATGGATTTTAATGTAACACTGGTGGGGACACAGAAAGCGGGAGAAAGGGAGATATTTCCCAGAGAGCAAGATGAAAAGCCAGTTCGACATGAAATTATCTCAGAAGTGGAAACAGATGCTAACATTGTTCTAACAGAATTTTTGATTCCGAAAGAAGAACAGTCAGCAGTTTTGCACGCAAATGAATCCAATGGAATTGTTGGAGTCTTTGACGTTTCATCACAGGAATCCTTTGAGATTCTAAGTACATTTCTGTCAAATGCCGTTTCTGAACCAATGAAAGGAGGAAATCTTCTCGTTATCGGATGGGATAGTGGGAATGAACCTCCAGAAGTACCTGTAGAGGCGATCAGCGGATTAACAAATAGAACGGGAGCATTGTACCTCGAAGCAAGTCAGGAATTTAGGAAAGGCCTCGATATTATGATGCGCCGATTCGCCAGTAATTTGATTAGGTATTCAGAAAAATAAAGAGTGAGGCGGATGGTTAGAAAAATCGAAATTGTCCCCTATAATCCAGAATGGCCAATCAAATTTGAAGAAGAGGCTGAGTTGATTCACGCAATCCTAGGTAATGTATTAGTTGAGATTCACCATGTTGGCAGCACCGCAATACCTGGAATGTCTGCAAAGCCCATCATAGGTATGCTACCAGTAGTCAATGATATCCAGTGCGTTGAAGAATATAATCCTCAGTTTATTGAAGAAGGCTATGAACCAAGAGGTGAGTTAGGTCTCCCAGGAAGGAGGTACTTCTCAAAGGGAGGAGATGAGATAAGTCATCATTTGCACATATATCAAGTAGAAAATCCAGAGATAGAAAGACACCTAGCATTTAGGGATTATATGATAGTCTATCCAAATGAAGTACAGGCTTACGAAATCTTGAAGAAACGCTTGGCTCGGAAATTTCCATCAGACATTAACGCATATTGTGATGGAAAGGATGCATTCATCAAAGAGCGAGAAAGAAGAGCACTTGCTTGGAAGGAGAATTTATGAATGCTAAGTTTCAGATGTTTCCTTTAGTGCTATCAGCTCTTCCTCTAAATCAGCCATCTTCTTTCTGAGATCAATGACTTCATTGAGAAGAACTGAAATGAGGTATCCGTAGTTAGCTCTGTAGTGACCTTCATCTCTACTTATCGCATTTGCTTCTTCTAATCGCCTCGCCGCGTTAGTGATGGATTGCTTAGATACGCCAGAGAGATTCTTACTGACCTGTGCACGAACCTCTGCAGGTTTTACGCGAGGGCCATCAAGTGTATCCAGAAGGCTATGGAGGACCATCAAACCGGTCTTCATCAGGGGGTTCCGCAGCTTGTCGATTGTCATTTCCAGCTCTTCGCGCATCTCTCCACACTCCGCATGTGACTAATGTGAGTAAACGTTTACTTAGTCAAAAAGCTTCTCATTGCCTTACGGTACGGGAGAACGTGCACAAAAACGGGTTTATTCAAACCTAATGCGTTTACACATCACAAAATACCTAGTAGGAAAAGAACAAAAGAACAGACACCATAAACCTTCTGAAGTGCAACGATGGCGAAAGAAATTGAAAGAGTGGTTTTTGTACCTGTTATTCATACAGATCCTGACAGTGTAGAAACTGCACGACAAACTGTTTTGGAAAATAGGCCGGACGTAGTCGCAGTTGAGCTGGATCGTATGCGATATCATCAGCTAACTAACCCTGAACAGTATGAAAACCTTGAACCAAATATGGAGTCCGGTCATTCGGTCAATGATCTTATGAATCAAATTGCACTTCTTGAAAAGAATCTAGGACAAGAAACGGGTGCCAAAGCAGGAATGGAAATGCTGGCGGCGATTGAAGCAGGAAGAGAGGTAGAAGCAAAGATTGCTCTTGTTGATAGACCAATAGATCGAACTGCACAAGCGCTTGCACAGGTCCCCCTTGACGAAATCTATAGATTAGCAAATTTAATTCCTGAAGCAACTGAGGATATTGAGGATGGGAAAGGAGGAAATCTCATGGATTTTTTGAAAGAAGATGGTGCAGTGGAAGATCTTCTCAGTAATTTCAGAAAGGAATTCCCCGTACTAGCAACGGTACTCATTGAACAACGCGATGCGTTCATTGCTCAAGCAATTCTATCCATAATGAACGATGTGGCAGGTAAAATCGTCGCAATTTTAGGGGCAGGGCATATTGAAGGGGTTAAAGCTCAGCTCAATAGTCTCTTGGAGAAGGACTCAGCCACTTAGAGACCTAGATGTGCAATTAGAGCATCAAGACCTTGACCAGTTTTAGAACTCACCCTGAATACTGGGAGTTTGGCATCAACCTCACGAACATCATCGACTAGTGCATCAACATCGAATTCCAGCACTTCAGCCAGGTCTATTTTATTGATGACGACCATATCCGATCTCTTGATGGTAAGAGGATGCTTTCGCACCATGTAAGGCCCTTCTGTTACACTTACTACAACTACTTTCTTATTGACACCCAAAGAATAACCAGCCGGGCAGATGAGGTTTCCGACATTCTCGATGAACACAACTTTGTATTTTGAAAGATCCGTATCCTTCAGCGCGACGTGTATCATTCTTGCATCCAGATGGCATGCCGTGCCTGTGTTAATTTGGACTGTATCAACGTCATGAGCACCTACACGATCAGCATCAATTCGTGTAGCTAAATCTCCGGCAATCATTAGAATTGGGTATTTATCGGATAACCGTTCACACAACGATTCGATGAGCTGTGTTTTGCCAGTACCAACTGACCCCATGATATCAATAGAAACGATGCCATGTTTCTGGAAAATTTCTGCATTCTTGGATGCGGCTTCTTCATTGGCACCAAAGAGGTCTTTTTGCACATCAATGGATATAGTCTTCTCGTTCATCTCAATTCGACCCCATATCTAATAATTCGATAGTCGGGCTAGAATCTGAATAGATGTAATTGCCCAATATTTTCTGTATGATGTATCTGTCAACGAATATAGCAGCTATGGCCCAAATGACTGCCTGTATCATATCAGCAATGGCAAGAATGAATGTTAATTCAAGAGAATCGGTCACAGCTGCGAAAATTGTCATAGTGGGAATAAATCCTCCAATGATACCTCCACCTAAGATAGCAATCAGAGAAAATTTCACACTATTTCGACGAGCCAAATATACGGCAATTCCTGTTCCAAGCCCCAGACACATATTTCCTACCATAGGAAGGAGTGGAAATTCTCCACCAGCAAGTGCACCGCCTATACCTACCACGGCACCAACAAACAATCCACCTGGAATCCCACCTACAATGCCACCAAGCTCGGAGAACAGAAAACCAGGTGTTAACTCAAAAAATCCAGGAATCACAGGAATTCTGATGAATATTCTGGCAACTATTCCAAGAGCGGCGAGAACTGCAAGTGTTGTGAGAAGCACAGTGTTCTTGTCAATTGATTGCGAATGCATAGAATTTTCCTCTAGCAGTTGTGGATTACTGCAGCTGCGTCGGCCACGAATCCAACAAGAACCTTCTGGTTT